>NZ_QKNZ01000028.1:0-66465 GCF_014156605.1 Flavobacterium sp. SOK18b | reverse complement strand
AAACTAATGCAAACATTAAATTTTTCATTTTTTATGATTTTTAAATTCTTTGCAAATTTACAACATATATTTTGATGAGAAATTTCAATCAGTTAATTATGCAATATTTACTTTTAATTCTATAAATTACCAGCAACACTAAGGGATTGATAAAAAATTAACGAATATTTTTTTGCATATATTTTTTATAACTCGAAAAAAAATAAAATCAATGTTTTTAAAATGCGGTTCTGCATTCAGAAAATAAATTTTAAAGGCTAAAATTGTATAAAAGGTAATACATCTGTTAGCTTTTCTATAGTTCGAAAATTAGGGTGCTCTACTTTGTGATCAATTTTTTCATGTGCCCAAGTGGTATGAAATGGTATATGAACGGCATATCCACCTATGGCTAAAACAGGGAGAACATCCGATTTTAATGAATTTCCTATCATGAAAAATTCAGAGGGTTGAATTTCTAATCGTTTAATCAAGTCTGTATAATCAATTTCCTGCTTATCTGACATCACTTCAATATGATGAAAATAATGGCCTAACCCAGAATTGTGTAATTTTCTGCGCTGGTCTAATAAATCGCCTTTGGTGGCCACCACCAGTTTGTATTTTCCGTGTAAGGCTTGTAGGGTTTCTTGAACACCATCTAGTAAAACAATAGGTTTTTCTAAAAGTTCTTTGCCGTACTGAATGATTTTTTCAATTATTTCAATCGGAATCGTGTTGTTCGAAATATTCATTGCAGCCTCAATCATCGACAAAATGTAGCCTTTTATTCCGTATCCATACAGTTTTAAATTAGCTATTTCGACCTTAAATAATTCTTGTGAAAGTCCTTGATGTGACAAATAATCACTCATTAGTGCACAAAATTTTTCTTCGGTTTCTAGAAAATAGGTTTCGTTGATAAACAAGGTGTCATCAGCATCAAAAGCAATTACTTTTAGGTTCATTTTTGTTTTATTTTGATAATAAATGAGGTTTTTCTTTTAACTTGTAGCTGTTTTAGAAAAGACTTTTTTCATTGAAATTGTTTTCGAATAAAAGGTAATTCGGATTCCCAAAAGTAAAATAATTCCTCCTATAATCATTTGCAGTGTGATTATTTCATCTAAAAATAACCAAGCTAAAATAGCAGTCAAAACGGCTTGGGCGAGCAAGCTCAAAGATACTCTTGTGGCGCGCATGTGTTGTGTGGCATAACTAAGCGATAACCATGCTAAAAGTTGGCAAACTACTGCTTGGATCAACAAGACCAACCAACCAGCATTAGAAAATCCGGAAAAAGGTTCTTTTAACATTAAACAGAGAATTCCTAAATATATACTTGAAGAAATTAGGCTGACGGTCATAAATGAAAGCACGTCTACTGTAGAAAGTACTTTTTTGCTGATTAATAAGTAAATAGCATATAAAATACCCGATAGCACGGCTAACAGGAAAGCGGTGTCAAAATTCAGTTCAATAAAAAACTGAAAACCAACTAGCATAATCATTCCGACCAATGAGATTACAGTTCCAATCCAAAAATTAGTAGCGGGTTTTGTTTTTAAAAATAAAAAGGAACCAATCCCAACCCATAGCGGTGATAAATTAGTAAGCAGTGAAGCCTGAGTAGCACTAGATTCTTGAATGGCAATATTCCAAACGGCAACATCAGAGGCAAATAAAATTCCGCATATTATGGCAGGAATTAATACTTTGAAAGTTGGAAGCTTGAATTTTTTTGTAATTATGACATAAGGCAATAGCAAGGTTACTGCAATTGCCATTCTATAAAAAGCCGAAATTAGTCCGGGAGTTAACCGAAGTTTTATTAATATTGGAAAAATCGAAATGCAGAGTATCCCAACAATTAAGGCTAATTGCGGCTTTTTTATTTTCATTTTATAATTTTTTTTTAATTGATGGTCTCGCCATTCCCTACGCCATCCGTATCTGGATTTACAAACACTAGTTTTCCTTCAGCATTAGTAGTCATCAAAATCATTCCTTGACTTTCTACACCACGAAGGTTTCTTGGGGCTAGATTCACGAGAACCGTCACGCGTTTTCCAACGATATCTTCTGGTTTAAAACTCTCTGCGATTCCCGAAACTATTGTGCGAACATCAATTCCAGTATCCACCTTTAAAATCAAAAGTTTGTTGGCTTTTGGCATTTTTTCGGCTTCTAAGATGGTTCCTGTGCGGATATCCATTTTGGCAAAATCCTCAAACTGAATCAGCTCTTTTTGTGGTTCAGCTACTTTATTCTCGGCTTTGTTAGCCGTTTTGGTTGCTTCCAATTTATCTATTTGTTTTTGGATTTCCTCGTCTTCAATTTTAGAAAAAAGTAATTCGGCTTGACCAATTTGGTGACCAGCGGGTAATAAATTCCAATCTTCAAATTCCAAATTCCAATTGTTGATGTTGATATGCAACATTCTTGACAATTTTACAGAAGTAAAAGGCAAGAACGGTTCACAAATGGAACTCAAAGCAGCAGCAATTTGTAAGGCCACATACATTTGTGTTTTTACACGCTCAGGATTGTCCTTAATCATTTTCCAAGGCTCTTCATCAGCTAAATATTTATTTCCGAGTCGTGCCACATTCATCATTTCGCCAAGCGCTTCTCTAAATCTATATCTTTCGATAGAACTAGAAATCACCGATGGATAGGCTTTCAATTCAGCCAAAGTTTGTTCGTCTACCTCAGATAATTCGTTAGGAGTAGGAACAATTCCGTCGTAATATTTATTGGTTAAAACCACCACGCGATTGATGAAATTTCCAAAAATTGCCACTAATTCATTGTTGTTTCTAGCTTGAAAGTCTTTCCAAGTAAAATCATTATCCTTCGTTTCAGGTGCATTTGATGTTAAGGCATAACGCAATACATCTTGCTGATTTGGGAATTCTTCTAAATATTCGTGCAACCAAACGGCCCAGTTTTTAGACGTAGATAATTTATTGCCCTCTAAGTTCAAGAATTCATTGGCAGGAACATTATCCGGTAAGATATAACTTCCTTCAGCTTTTAACATCGCTGGGAAAATAACACAGTGAAATACAATATTGTCTTTCCCTATAAAGTGAACCAGTTTTGTGTCTTGATCTTTCCAGTACGGTTCCCAATCTTTTCCTTCGCGCAAAGCCCATTCTTTCGTAGCCGATATGTATCCAATAGGCGCATCAAACCACACGTATAATTTTTTTCCTTCGGCACCTTCAACAGGAACATCAATTCCCCAGTCTAGGTCACGTGTTACCGCACGAGGTTCTAATCCGCCGTCAATCCAGGATTTTACTTGTCCGTAAACATTCGGTTTCCAGTCGTTTTTATGTCCTACAAGAATCCATTCTTTCAAGAAATCTTCATAACGGTCTAGAGGCAAGAACCAGTGTTTCGTTGCTTTCATGATGGGAGTTTCTCCCGTAATGGTCGATTTTGGATTAATCAAATCGGTAGCATTAAGCGTAGAACCACATTTTTCGCACTGATCGCCGTATGCTTCTTCATTGCCACATTTTGGGCAAGTTCCCATTACAAAACGATCTGCTAAAAATTGATCTGCTTTGGCATCATACAATTGCTCGGTTACTTCTTCAATAAAATCGCCTTGTTCGTACAATTTTTTGAAAAATTCCGAAGCCGTATCATGATGAATTTTAGCCGAAGTTCTAGAATAATTATCAAATGAAATTCCAAAATCAGAGAACGATTTACGAATGATTCCATCATATTTATCGATTACTTGCTGAGGGGTAATGCCTTCTTTTTTGGCTTTCATAGAGATAGCCACACCGTGTTCATCGCTTCCGCAAACAAACAAAACGTCTCTTCCTTGCAATCTTAAATATCTGGAATAAATGTCTGACGGTACGTAAACACCCGCCAAATGACCAATGTGAATCGGTCCGTTCGTATACGGCAATGCCGCTGTAATCGTATATCTTTTTGGATTCTGTATCATGTGTTGCTAATATTATTTTTTTATTTGTCACATGTAATTCGCCTAGCACGACGGGATGTATCACCCATTTTTTTGCTACGCTCATTTCATGATTCAATTTTATTGAGTGCAAAAATAAGCAATAGAATTTTATTTGAAGCTATTTAGCTTTGCTGAATCTGCGATGTCCCACTATCCGTTGCAATCTTATTGTTTTTAAAGAAAAAACAATAAGGATTTCCACTGCTATCGGGGCTAGGGGAATAGTTATTTTCAGTCTATTTGTCATTCTAAGGAACGAGGAATCTCTAGTTCAAGAACAACTAAATTCGATATTAAAACAGCAAAATGCCGAAAAATAGTTTCCTTTGCATCGTTTTAAGTTTGTGATTGTGATAACAGTCTCAAATGGCAAACACTATTAAATAAGTCTCTACATCATGCCTAAAGGACCCGAAAAAAACACCAAAAATAAAGCGTTGCACACCAAATTACTCAATAGGAAAAAGGCAAAATTGCAAGAAGAGAAAGCAGCAAAAGCAGCACGCTTAAAGGCATTGGTAGCCAAAATGAATCAGAAAAAGATCAATAATGAATCGGATGGCATTTAATTTAAAGGAAAATAAATCTGTGCTAATCTTTGCAATCTGTGGTTAAAACAAATATTTCGATTCCTCAGTATTTTACCCGAAATTTGCAACTTAAATTTAAAACGCAACCCAAATGGAATTCGGAAAAATTATCATCTCAGAAAACGCTGCTCAAAGTGAAAACCCACAAGACATAATTAACTCAAACATTTCAGTGATCAATTTAATGCGTGAAGAGAAAATTGATGACGATTTGATTCACGAAGATGCGTTGATGAGTTATTATTTGGATTTTTATGTAGCGCAACATGTTGATGGAAATTTTGCACAATTCGTTCACCGCTCCGGATGGAATAAGGAATTAAATGAACTTATTGAAGAAGGTTTGGCCTTGATTGAAGCACCAAAACATCTAGAATTATTCCAGCAACAATCTAAAAAAGTAAGTTTAATGAGCACTGTAAAGCTCAATAAATTTTTACAAGGAAAATTAGAAGGAGTTAATCTCACTAGAGATGCGCTCAACACCGATACTTTTTTCGAAATAGAAGAAAATATAGTAGAACTTAATGCTGCTTTTTTAATGTCGCACCCTGATCTTGAAGTGCTTTCTATAGACGATATGTTTGCAACTCTTGAAGCTTTTGTAGGTCACGAGATTAAAAGAGAGTAGAGTTATTTCGCAAAGACACACAAAAAAAATACAAAGTAGCGCAAAGATTTCTGCAAAAAACTTCGTGAATTTTTGTGGCCGTTTAGTGTATCTTTAGAGTATCTTCGTGAAATAGCCTTTCCTATTAAAAAAGAGTAGAGTTATTTTGCAAAGACACAACAAGAAAAACACAAATCAGCGCAAAGATTTCTGCAAAAAACTTCGTGAATCTTTGTGGCTCTTTAGTGAATCTTCGTGAAATAGCCTTTCCTATTAAAAAAGAGGAGTTATTTTGCAAAGACACACCAAGAAAAACACAGATCAGCGCAAAGATTTCTGTAAAAAACTTCGTGAATCTTTGTGGCTCTTATGCGAATCTTCGTGAAATAAATTTTCCTAAAAAACTTTGTCCCAATCTTATCAAACATTTCCTTAAATTTGCTTCCATAATCATATAAGTTAGCGCAAAAAAATCAAGCTATGTTACAAATTGCATTTATTAGAGAGAATCAAGAAAAAGTAATCAATGCTTTGGCCAAAAGAAATTTGGATGCCAAGAGTGTTGTTGAAGAAGTGGTACAACTAGATGAAAAACGTCGCGCTACGCAAGTAGAGCTTGACACTATTTTATCTGAATCTAATAAATTATCCAAAGATATTGGCGAATTGATGAAAGCGGGTGAGAAATCAAAAGCCGCAATCCTAAAAGAAAAAACAGTTTTAAACAAAGAGAAAAGCAAAGCACTAGCCGAAACAGCTGAGGCACTAGCCGCTGAACTTTTAGAAAAATTATACACACTGCCTAATCTTCCAGCTGATATCGTTCCTGAGGGTAAAACTCCCGAGGAAAACGTAAACGTTTTTGAAGAAGGTGCCGTTCCAGTTTTGCATGAAGGTGCACAACCACATTGGGATTTGGTAAAAAAATACGACATAATTGATTTTGAATTGGGAGTAAAAATCACTGGAGCAGGATTTCCAGTTTATAAAGGTAAAGGCGCTCGTTTGCAACGTGCCTTGATCAATTATTTCTTAGATAAAAATACGGCAGCAGGTTACAATGAAGTTCAGGTTCCGCACATGGTCAATGAAGCATCTGCTTATGGAACAGGACAATTGCCAGACAAAGAAGGGCAAATGTACCATGATAAAACAGATGATTTGTATTTGATTCCAACGGCTGAGGTTCCTGTTACTAATTTGTTTCGTGATGTAATCCTCAACGAAAATGAATTGCCAGTATTGACTACGGCTTATACGCCATGTTTCCGTCGTGAAGCAGGTTCTTACGGTGCTCATGTACGTGGTTTAAACCGTTTGCACCAATTTGACAAAGTCGAAATTGTACGTGTAGAGCATCCTGATAAGTCTTACGAAGCACTTGATGGAATGGTAGAACATGTCAAAGATATCTTGAGGGATTTGAAATTACCGTACCGTGTTTTACGTCTTTGTGGCGGGGATATGGGTTTCACTTCAGCATTGACGTATGATTTTGAAGTTTTTTCTACCGCACAAGACCGTTGGTTAGAGATTAGTTCAGTTTCTAATTTTGAGACTTTTCAAGCCAATCGTTTGAAATTGCGTTTCAAAGACAAAGATGGAAAAAACCAATTGGCACACACCTTAAACGGAAGCGCGCTGGCCTTACCAAGAGTTATGGCTGGAATATTAGAAAATTACCAAACTCCTGAGGGAATTGTAATTCCAGAGGTATTACGTCCTTACTGTGGATTTGATATTATAAATTAATTAGTTTGCGGTTATCAGTCACAGTTGACAACGCTGTGACTGAAAACTGTGACTGCAACTAAACACGAATATTGATAATGAAAAAGCTCTTTCTGTATATCACTTTGTCATTCTCGCTATTTGCTTTTGCCCAAAACGAGCAATTAGCACAGTATTATTATGACAAAGGCGATTTTGAAAAAGCAAAAATCAATTATGAAGAACTTTTAAAAGAGACACCTCAAAATTCGCTCTATTTTCTAAGATCAATAGATTGTTTACAACAATTGCAGCAGTTTGAAAACGCTCAAAACGCACTTCAGCTCAGGTATGATAAATACCAGCAGCCAACTATTTTAGTTGAACTTGGCTATAATTATCAGTTGCAAAAAAACGAAAGTAAGGCAACGCCTTACTACGAAAGAGCTTTAGAATCCATAAAGAAAAATCCAAATGATGTTTACGGTGTTGCCAATGCGTTTGAACGTAAAGTGCTCCTTGAATATGCATTGAAAGCATATAAAATGGTCTCTGGAACGCAGGAAAATTTCAATTTCAATTATCAAATAGGGTTGCTCTACGGTCAAATGGCAAATATGGAACTTATGGTTGCTACTTTTCTAGACGAAGCGTACACAAATCCAGAAAACTCCATTAGGATTCAAAACCAATTAGTACGCTTTATGGTTGATGAAGGAGATGCTAATTTCAATGACATTTTGCGTAAAGCATTGATAATAAGAACTCAAAAAACACAAGATATTTTCTGGAATCGTTTTTTAAGTTGGTTTTATGTACAGCAAAAAGAATTTGATAAGGCATTTATACAAGAAAAGGCCATTTACAAACGCAATCCCGAAACGCTTGCTAATATTGTAAGTCTAGGACAACAAGCCATTCAAGAAGACAAAACCGATGCCGCTATTGAGATTTTAAATTTTGTGTTGCAAAACTCACAGGACAAGGAGTTATTGGTCCAAGCTAATACGTACTTAATACGAATGAAAATTGAAAAAGCATCAGCTACTGATTACCCAGCAATCAATCTGGTGCTAGAGGATTTGCTAAAACAATTCGGGATAAGTCCTTTTACGCTATCTTTGCAACTTATTCAAGCTCATTTTACAGCATTCAATTTAAAAAAACCAGAGGAGGCTAAAAAAATTATTAAGTCTGCCCTTGAAATGCAGATGAATGAATATGAAATAGCACAAACAAAAATGGAGTTGGCTGATATTTTACTTTATGAAGAAAAATTCAACCAAGCATTATTGTACTATTCTCAAATTGAATTGGATTTAAAGAATGATGTTGTAGCTCATGAAGCCAGTTTAAAAGCAGCCAAAACAAGCTATTTTAAAACCGATTTTGAATGGGCCTTGAAACAATTTAAGGAGTTAAAAGCAGCTAATACACAGTTGATTGCAAATGATGCCTTAGAGTATTACTTGCTGATAAATGACAATACCGTTGCTGATTCTACTCAAACGGCCTTAAAACAATTTGCAAAAGGAGATTACCTCTTGTATCAAAATAGAGATGAGGAAGCCATTGTTCAATTTCAATCACTGTTACAAAAAAAGACAGGTGAGCAAGCTAATGAGATTGAAGCGGTTACGTTGTTGAGATTGGGTAAAATTTATGAAAAAAAATCCGATTTTGTTTTGGCTTTAAGCCAATACCAAAAAATAATAGAAACACACAAAGAAAGCATTTACATTGACGAAGCCTTATTTTATGCGGCCGAAATAAACAATAAAAAACTACAACAACCCGAAATTGCTAAGCCATTGTATGAGAAAATAATTTTTAATCATCAAGATAGTATCCATTTTGTGCCGGCCCGCAAAGAATATCGCATGCTAAGAGGAGATACTGTAATACAGTAAATGATGGGTGCAAAACTAGGCTTTACATTATGGCAACCGTTGTTCTAGAATATTAATTTTTTTTAACCCTACTATCCCTGGTAGGTTTTCCCTTTTTTTAGGGTCAGGGTCAGTTTATGATTATATACAATGTCACTACAAATATACATGAAAGCGTACACGATCAATGGATGATCTGGATGCAACACAAACACATTCCTGAAATCTTGGCAACTGGATTGTTTTCATCAGCCCGATTGGTTCGCGTATTGGTTGAAGAAGAAATGGGAGGAGTAACCTACTCTGTACAATATGAAACAGAAAGTAAGGAGACCTTGCAGCGTTATTATCAAGAGCATGCACCGGGTTTCCGTGAAGAGGGCGCTCGATTATTTGGAGATAAAATGCTAGCTTTTAGAACTGAACTTGAGTTAATTGGGGATTATAAATAAATAGCGTAATCTTGTAAACACCTAGTATCCAGATTAAAAAACGGATCACAGATACAATATAAACTTTATGCCTTAGTGGCAAAATAAATACATACTGAAATAAGTTCAGCAAAAAAATGGAAAAAGTAACCGCCAAAAAACACTTAGGACAACACTTTCTCAAAGATGAAAGTATAGCTAAGGATATTGCTGACACGCTAAACCTAGAAGGGTATGAGGATGTCTTAGAAATAGGTCCGGGAATGGGAGTTTTGACAAAATATTTATTGGATAAACCTGTAAACACTTACGTTATTGAAATTGATACCGAGTCAGTAACCTATTTGGATGCAAATTATCCAAAATTGAAAGATAAAATTATCTCTAAAGATTTCTTGAAATACAACATCAATGAAATTTTTGAAGGGAAACAGTTTGCTATAATTGGGAACTTCCCGTATAATATTTCAACACAAATTGTTTTTAGAACATTAGAATACAAAGAACAAATACCAGAGTTTGCAGGTATGTTTCAAAAAGAAGTAGCACAACGTATTTGTGAAAAGAAAGGAACAAAGGCCTATGGAATTCTTTCGGTATTAGTACAAGCTTTTTATGATGCAGAGTATTTGTTTACCGTAGACGAAAATGTTTTTAATCCGCCACCCAAAGTAAAATCAGGTGTTTTAAGGTTACGCCGTAAAAAAGATTATAGTTTGCCTTGCGGCGAAAAATTATTTTTCACAGTAGTTAAAACCGCTTTTCAGCAAAGACGTAAAACGTTACGAAACAGCTTAAAGACCTTAAATTTGTCAGATACCTTACGTGAGGATGAAATTTTCAACCTTCGTCCAGAACAATTAGATGTAGAACAATTTATTTCACTCACACAAAAAATAGAAGCCGATGGAGTTTAAAATCAGCAAAGTACTAATTCAGGAATTAGAGCAACTCATTCAAAACAAGAACGACCAGCAACTGGAAGTGTTATTGAATGACATGCACCATGCTGATATTGCCGAAATTCTAGATGAGCTGGACTTTAACGAAGCTACTTACATCTTTAAAGTTTTAGACAGTGAGAAAACCGCCGAAATTCTTCTAGAACTAGAAGATGATTTGCGTGAAAACATATTAAGCAGGCTTTCGCCAAAGGAAATTGCAGAAGAATTAGATGAACTTGAAACCAATGATGCTGCGGATATTATTGCAGAACTTTCGCAAGACTTAAAAGCCGAAGTAATATCAGAGCTTCAGGATGTGGAGCATGCCAAAGATATTGTTGATTTATTGCGCTATGATGAGGACACCGCTGGTGGAATCATGCACAAGGAGTTGGTTAAAGTCAATGAAAACTGGAATGTACTTACGTGCGTGAAAGAAATGCGCATTCAGGCCGAAAATATATCCAGAGTACATTCTATTTACGTGGTAGATGATGAAGACCGTTTAAAAGGGCGTTTGTCACTTAAGGATTTGTTGACTACTTCGTCTAGAACACCTATTAATGATGTTTATATTCGAAAATTAAACTCGGTAAAAGTAGATACAGAGGATGTTGAGGTGGCTCGTATTATGCAGAAGTACGATTTAGAAGCCATTCCAGTTGTGGACGAATTAGGAAGGTTAGTAGGTAGAATTACCATTGATGACATTGTAGATGTAATTAAGGACGAAGCCGATGAAGATTACCAGTTAGCAGCGGGTATATCACAAGACGTAGAAGCTGATGATAGCATATTTGAGCATACAAAAGCGAGGTTACCATGGTTGGTTTTAGCGCTTTTAGGTGGTTTTATTTCGGTAAAAGTGTTGGGACTTTTTGAAGGTGCCATGCTACAACACGGAAACTTATTCTTTTTTACACCACTTATTGCGGCTATGGCGGGGAATGTAGGTGTACAATCTTCGGCTATTATTGTGCAAGGTTTGGCTAATAATACCTTGAGTGGTTCCTTGTTTAATAGGTTGATAAAAGAAGTTTCATTGAGCTTATTAAACGGTGTAATATTGGCTTCTATATTGTTTATAGGAAGTCATTTTTTATTAAATGTTGAGATTATTATTGGGGTTATTGTAACCACTGCACTCATATCAGTAATAATTATTGCATCATTAATTGGAACTTCTATTCCGTTATTGCTAGATAAATTTGGGATTGATCCAGCTTTAGCAACAGGGCCTTTTATTACCACTAGCAACGATATTTGCGGAATTTTAATTTATTTTTCGATAGCAAAAATAATTTTAGGATTCTAAAAAAATATAGTCATTTAACTAACTAACCAACACTTTTCCATGATAATTCCCTTTCTTTTAGAGAGGGTTTGGGAGAGGAAAACCACAACTAGCATGAAAGTACATATTATTGGAGGGGGAAACCTAGGTGTAGCAATTGCACTGGGATTGTCTCAGTTTTCACCAGAAAACAAGATTACCATAACTAGAAGAAATGTATCTTCAATTACGTATCTCGAAAAATTAGGTGCCACTGTTACCAGTAATAATGTACATCAAATAGAAGAGGCGGATGTCATTATTTTGACTATAAAACCTTATCAAGTAGATATGGTATTGACTGAAATTCTGCCTTATGTGTCTCAAAAAATTGTAGCATCAGCTGTAAGTGGATTATCTATAGAGAAATTGCAAGAAAAAATAGGGAATACAAATAGTGCTATTCGGATAATGCCCAATATAGCGGCACAGTTCGGAGCTTCAGCAACCTGTATTGCTTTTCATGAAAAAGATACAATGCAAGCGCAGCAAGTTGTATCGCTATTCCACACATTAGGCACAGCTCCAATTATTGACGAAAAATTGATGGATGCAGCAACGGTTCTTGCAGCCAGCGGAACTGCATTTGCGTTGCGTTATATTCGTGCTTCTATGCAAGCGGGTATCGAAATAGGTTTTGATTGGCAAACCGCCCTCGCTATTTCGGCGCAAACTGTAAAAGGTGCAGCACAAATGCTTTTGGAAGAAAAAATACATCCGGAACAATTAATAGATAGAGTTACTACGCCGCAAGGTTGCACTATTGCGGGGTTGAATGAAATGGAGATGCATGGTTTTAGTTCGTCCTTAATTAAAGGAATAAAAACTTCTTTGAAGCAGATTAAGGGATAAAAGCATCAACTATAACTAAAAAAAACTTGATTATGAATCCAGGGACACTATTAATTAGAACGTCAAAAAGTACTGATATTTACAACAAGTCTTATCATTACAATGTAAAAATTGCAAATGCATTAGATTGTGAAATGAACTATAAAAATAACCGTAAAGAAATAACGCTTGCTCCCGGAAAATATAGTCTGCTAATAGATGACGGCAAAACACAGCAAACGCAAGAAATCAACTTGAAAGCAGGCGAAATACAAACCTTTACTATCAATGCAAGTGTTACTTATCAATTAGGATTGGGTCTTTTGATAGGAATTCAAGTTGCTTTTGGAGCTTTTTTATGCTATCAATTTTTTGTTTTGGATAGATTTTTTTTACCTCAAATTATCATTTTTGTAGCAACAATGTTTTTGTTTACACGAGATAATTTTGGCAATAGTTTTGCCTTGTCTTTTTCTAAAAAACGTTTTTAATACACTAAAAAAACCCTCATTTTTAGTTCAAAAAATGAGGTTTTTTGGTTTTGAAGTATATAGATAATATTATATGGATTTTTTAATTTTTAGGGGTTTCAAATTAAATTTTAGCCATAAAAACCCAATGGTTCCTGCAATAAAAGAGGCTATTAAAATGGCAATTTTTGAATAGGTAATTACTTCTTCACCATCGTTTTTAAAAGCCAGTAAGGTTATAAAAATAGACATGGTAAATCCTATACCTCCTAGCATTCCTGCGCCCAGAATACTACTCCATTTTAAATCCTTTGGCAGTGTACAAATACCCAAACTTACCGCTAGAAATGAGAACAACCATATTCCCAAAGGTTTTCCCACTACAAGTCCTAAAATGATCCCTATCGTGTTGGCATGATTTAAACCTTCTTGCCAGTTAGCACTAATTGCAATTCCTGTATTTGCAACGGCAAACAGGGGAAGTATAAAAAAGGCAACAGGATAATGCAAGAAGTGTTGCAAACGGTAAGAAGATGTCTTTTTACTTCCATCTCCAAACGGGATCACAAAGGCCAATAATACTCCTGTTATGGTAGCATGGACTCCTGAATTTAGCATGAAGTACCACATGGCTGCTCCTCCTATCAAATATGGGTAGAGTTGGTGCACGTTGCGTCTGTTAAAAATGAACAAAATCCCCATAATGGCAAATGCAATTCCTAGATTGATGTAGTCAATACTTTCCGTGTAAAATACAGCAATGACTATTATGGCTCCTAAATCATCAATGACTGCCAATGCGGTTAAGAAAATTTTTAATGAAGTAGGAACTCTTTTGCCTAAAAGCGATAAAATTCCTATTGCAAACGCAATGTCTGTAGCCATAGGAATTCCGGCTCCGTTTTGTGTAAATGTACCAAAGTTTAGTAGTAAAAAAATTCCTGCTGGCACTAGCATTCCTCCCAAAGCCCCAAAAATGGGTAAAGCCGCATCTTTAATACTCGATAATTCTCCTTGATATATTTCTCGTTCTAATTCTAAACCTATCAATAAAAAGAAAATAGTCATTAAACCATCATTAATCCAGTGGGTAATAGAATGGTGTGCAATTTCGGTTTCCCAAAATGCAATATAATTGTCTTGTACGGCTGAGTTAGCCAATGCAATGGATAGTAAAGTCACAAAAAGTAATAAGATACCTCCTGCTTTTTCGCTTTCAAAAAAGGCTTTAAATGTTTTAGTTACTTTCATTATTTATTTTGAGTTTGCTTTGTAGGAGTGTGAAAAATACAAATTACAAATTTACAATTTTAAAGGCTAATGGCATCAGTTTACACCATAAACCGTATTTTTTTTGTTTATTTGAGTAATCAAATTAAAAACAATATGGCTATCAACATCCTTCATATAGACAGTAATCATCCCGTACTTTGGGATCAACTTCAAGCTGCTGGTTTTCATAATCACAGTGATTATATTTCTTCAAAGGAGGAAATTGAATCTAAAATTCAGGATTATCACGGAATCGTGATTAGAAGTCGTTTTAAAATTGACAAAATATTTTTAGACAAGGCAATAAATTTACAGTTTATAGCTCGTGTTGGGGCTGGATTAGAAAGTATTGATTGTGAATATGCTACGCAAAAAGGCATTACGCTTATAGCCGCACCCGAAGGCAATAAGAATGCAGTAGCAGAGCATTCGTTAGGAATGATTCTATCATTGTTCAATAACTTGAATCAAGCCGATCAAGAAATTAGAGCAGGGCAGTGGAACCGTGAAAGTAATAGAGGTCATGAGCTAGATGGTAAAACGGTAGGAATTATTGGCTACGGAAATATGGGGAAATCTTTTGCCAAAAAACTTCGAGGTTTTGATGTAAAAGTACTTTGCTACGACATTCTAGAAAACGTAGGCGATGCCAATGCGAAACAAGTAACACTCGATACTTTTCAGCAAGAAGTTGATGTACTAAGCTTACACGTTCCTTGGACTCCAGAAACAGATAAAATGATCAACGCATCCTTTATCAATCACTTTGCAAAGCCATTTTGGATTATCAACACCTCACGCGGTAACAATTTAGTAACTCAAGATTTGGCAGCAGCTTTACAATCAGGAAGAATTCTAGGCGCAGGTCTTGATGTTTTAGAGTACGAAAAACTATCTTTTGAAACTCTTTTTAGTGACAAAAATACTCCCGAAGCGTTTCAATATTTACTGCAAGCTAAAAATGTCATTTTAACGCCTCATATTGCGGGTTGGACTGTGGAAAGTAAGGAACGATTAGCACAAGTTATTGTAGATAAAATCAAAGCAAAATATTTTGGTCAAGCCAAAGATATCGAGCCAGAAGAGCGTGTAACAGGAATTGGAGGTTTCTTTTTTAAGTCCAATGACCCTAAAGGTTTAGCGGCTTGGTACGAAAAGTATTTGGGTTTAAAAACAGATGAGTACGGAGCTACTTTTTGGTGGAAAGATAAGAACGGCGCGGATTGTTCTACGCAATGGTCGCCATTTGCAGCAGATACTACTTACTTTGAACCAAGCAAAAAAGAGTTCATGCAAAACTTTAGAGTACATGACTTAGAGTTATTATTGAAAAAATTAATACAAGAGGGTGTAACAATTGTGGGTGATATGCAGACTTATGAGTACGGGAAATTTGCTTGGATATTGGATTGCGAAGGAAATAAAATTGAACTCTGGGAACCTATTGACGCTGCTTTTTTATAAATGAGAATACATAAACTACTTAATTAACCAATATTGACTAACAATGGAAAATCAAAAACACGAAACTTGGAATCAACCACAACCTTACCGACAAGACAATAAGAAACTTCCAGCAGGGTTGCTTGCTATACTTTTAGGACCTTTAGCAATTCATAAGTTTTTTTTGGGTTACACCACCGAAGGGATTATATGGTTGTTGATTAGTTTGTTTACTTGTGGAACCGTAACGACTTTGTTAGGACTTATTGAAGGGATTATTTATTTGACAAAATCAGATGAAGAGTTTTATCAAACGTATCAAGTAGGTAAAAAGGCATGGTTTTAAAACATAAAAAATCCCGTCTTATCTTTTTAGGACTAGACGGGATTTATATAATGCTACTGATATTAATCTTCTTTTTCGGCTAATTTTCGTTCTAGTTCGGCCTGAAATTCTTCCATTACAGGTTTCATAGTGCTTTCGGGAATATCAGCTATTCTTATGTACATGAGGCCATCTACCGCATTATTAAATAGTGGATCTACATTAAAGGCTACAACTTTGGCGTTTTGTTTGATGTATTTTTTAATCAAAACAGGTAAGCGCAAACTGCCAGGTTCCAATTCGTCAATTATTTTGTCAAATTTATTCAAATCAGCTTCAGTCTCGTTGAAAATGAAATCTTTATCGGCATCTTTAAGTTTGACTTTATACGCTTTTTTTGGATGAATATATTGAGCAATATACGGATCGTAATAATTTGATTTCATGAACTCAATCATTAAAGATTTCGAAAAATCAGAAAATTGATTGCTAATACTTACCCCGCCCAATAAAAATTTATGCTCTGGATAACGCAATGTAGTATGCATAATTCCTTTCCATAGCAAGAAAAGCGGCATTGGTTTTTGTTGGTATTCTTTGATGATAAACGCGCGACCCATCTCTATGGATTTATGCATCATATCATACAATTCAGGTTCAAATCTAAATAAATCGTTGAGGTAAAAACCATTTATACCGTATTTAGGGTAAATTTCGGCTCCTAATCCCATGCGGTATGCACCTGCAATTTTGTTAGCTTCATTATCCCACAAAAATAAATGATGATAATATTGATCGTGTTTGTCAAGATCTATAGATTCATTGGTACCTTCACCAACTTCTCTAAAAGTAATTTCGCGAAGACGGCCTATTTCATGAAGAATATTTGGAATTTTTGAAGCTCTTGCAAAAAACACTTCGTAGTTTTTGCTTTGCAATAAGCGACAATCCGTTGTACGTAATCCTTCTACTTCCTTGATCATTTTGTCTTGGCTTGCAGCCGTAACAATCGTTTTTGGACTTTTAGGAATTTTTAAGGTAGGAGTAGGTAAAAATGGGCTTTCCTTTTCAAAAGGATTAGCCAGCATATATGTCTTTTTTCTTAAAAACTCAGAGTATTCCTCAAGAGTAGTGTGCTCGTTTTGCTCATTTACAGAGATTGGTTTGCCTATACGAACTTTGATTACTCTACGTTTTTGACTAAAAACTTCAGATGGCAATTTTGCTGTTCTAAAAGTCCCACTAATCTTAGAAAGCAAATAAAACAACCTACTGTTTTTTGCATGAAAATAGATAGGGACAACGGGAACTTGTGCTTTTCTAATGACTTTAATAGCGCCCTCTTCCCAAGGTTTGTCTACCATTAACTTTCCATCTTTATAAGTAGAAACCTCACCTGCAGGAAACATACCTAAAGGTTTGCCATCACTTAAATGACGCAGTGTTTCTTTAATTCCTACCACGCTTGATTTCACATCCTTATGATTTTCAAAAGGATTTACAGGCATGATGTATTTTTTTAACGGAGTTATGCGGTGCAATAAAAAATTAGCGATAATTTTAAAATTTGGCTCGCGTTCTAGCATTAATTTTAATAACAAAACCCCATCAATTCCGCCAAGTGGGTGGTTTGAGATGGTAATATAGGCGCCTTCTTTTGGTAATCTTTTTAAGTCTTCTTCTGGGATTTCGAATTTTATTTTTAAATCATCAAGAACTCCATTCAAAAAAGCGACATCTTCTAGGTGTTTGTTTCTATTGTATACTTTATTCAAGGTAGAGATTTTTAGAACCTTCATTAATATCCAGCCAGAAAACGTACCCAAAACGCCGTACTTGTCTGCATTAATAGCTTTTGCAACTTCTTTTGCGGTAACTAGACCCATGTATTTTTTTTCTTTATTTTAGTGCAAGAAACAAAGATAGCAAAAAACTCCATTTTCTCTATTTTTCTACATCAAACTTCTACTTTTTTGTTACATTTGAAACGTATATTTTTAAACAAGATTTTAAAACTGATACATAAAATTGGGTATTATGGTTCTAAATTAAGCCTGATGATTTTAAATGTTAATTTCAATTTTTTTCCCTGATGAGAATTATTTCATACAATGTAAATGGTATAAGAGCAGCCATTACAAAAGGTTTTCTAGAATGGTTACAGCATGCAAATCCTGATGTTATATGCCTACAAGAAATTAAGGCTACTGAAGATCAAATTCCAGTTGATGCCATTACACAAGCAGGTTATCCCTATCAATATTACTATCCAGCTACAAAAAAGGGGTATAGTGGTGTGGCAATTTTGTCTAAAACAAAACCTAATTCTGTTTTTTATGGTACGGGAATTGAGCATATGGATTTTGAGGGGCGTAATCTTCGAGCTGATTTTGATTCGGTGTCTGTTATGAGTTTATACTTGCCTTCTGGAACAAATATGGATAGATTGGATCATAAATTTATGTTTATGGATGATTTTCAAAACTACATCAACGAACTCAAAAAAGAAATTCCCAATCTAGTAATTTGCGGCGATTATAATATTTGTCATGAAGCAATAGATATTCATGATCCAGTGCGAAATAAAAATGTTTCTGGATTTTTGCCTCAAGAGAGAGCTTGGCTTGATCAGTTTATGAAATCAGGATTTGTAGATAGTTTTAGACATTTTAACAAGGAGCCTCATCAATATTCATGGTGGAGTTACCGTGCTGGAGCAAGAGGAAATAATAAAGGATGGAGGATTGATTACAATCTTGTAAGTGAAAATTTAAAACATAAATTAAAACGAGCTGTAATTTTAGCCGATGCTGTGCACTCAGACCATTGCCCTATTCTGGTTGAAATAGAGTAGAAGGATCAGGAGCTCGTTCCCTTTATTCGCTACAAATATAATTCACTGGACTCCGATGTAAATAAAGGTTGACTGAAGTAATCTTATTGTTTTTAAAAACAACAACAAGGATTTTCACTGCTATTGGGGCTTGAGGAATGCTTCTAGCTTAATGATTTCGGTCTGTTAAACAATTGAATCAACATAAATACTAAAACAAATGATAAAAAAAATTTCAATCGGATTGTTGGTACTCGCATTATCAACATCTTGTGTTTCCAAGAAAATATACAACGATCTAGAAAGTAAATTTACTGATCTAAAAAAAGAAAATAGAACTTTAGCTGATGAAAACGCTACGCTATCGCAAGCTAAAAACCAACTCGAAATAGACCGAGACGCCTTAAAAGCTGATCTTGACAAATCTACAGTTGCTCTTGCCAGAGCAGCAGCAGATTTAGAAGCAAATAAAAACAAGTATAAAATGCTTCAAGATTCCTATTCTGCACTAGAGAAAAACAGTGGTGATGCGTTACAAAGCAACATGAAGAAAAATAGGGATTTGCTGGACCAACTAGATGAAAAAGGGAGAGCACTAACACTAGAGCAAGAGCGTTTGAGTAAAAGTGCACAAAGACTGAAAGAACTTGAAGATTTGATTGCTGCCAAAGAAGCAAGCATGAAAAAACTAAAAGAAACTTTGTCTAAAGCCTTGAATAGTTTTGAAGGAAAAGGCTTGACCGTTGAGCAAAAAAACGGGAAAGTATACGTGTCTATGGAGAATAAACTCCTTTTTAACTCTGGAAGTTGGGCAGTAGGATCTGAAGGTAAAAAAGCGGTTGTAGAACTAGGGAAAGTATTGGGAGATAATCCAGATATTTCCGTGCTGATTGAAGGTCATACAGATGATGATGCCTTTACAGCATCCGGTCCTATTGCAGATAACTGGGACTTGTCTACAAAAAGAGCTACCTCAATTGTTGGTATTTTGAGCGAAAACAAAAAAATAAACAAACAAAATTTAACTGCTGCAGGAAGAGGGGAATTTTCACCATTAGGAAGTAATGCAACTGCTGAGGGTAAAGCCAAAAATCGCAGGATTGAAATTATCTTAACGCCAAGATTAGATGCAATCGCAGAGATGTTGAATGATATAAATTAATTTTTCCATAGTCAAAAGTCATAAAGTCATCAAGTAAAACAATTGACTTTATGACTTTTGACTTTATAACGTTACGACTTTATGAAATACACTACTTTACCCAATACTGATATAAAAGTTAGTAAAATTTGTTTGGGTACAATGACTTTTGGTCAACAAAACACTGAGGCTGAGGGTCACGCCCAAATGGACTATGCACTAGAAAACGGAGTTAATTTTTTTGATACTGCGGAGATGTATTCTATTCCAGCGAATAAAGATACCTATGGAAGTACTGAGAGAATTATAGGGACTTGGCTTAAAAAATCAGGCAAAAGAGAATCGATTGTTTTGGCATCCAAAATCGCGGGTCCTAATCCTAATTTTGGGTATATGAGAGAAAAGTTAGATTTCTCGCCAGCGAGCATCAAGTTTGCTTTAGACGAAAGTCTAAAACGACTGCAAACCGATTATCTTGATGTGTATCAATTGCATTGGCCAGAGCGCAAAACGAATTATTTTGGGCAACGCGGCTACACTGTACAAGAGGATGCTTGGGAAGATAATATTCACACTGTTTTGGAAACTCTGGACAGTTTTGTAAAAGCTGGAAAAATCAAGCATATTGGGTTGTCAAATGAAAATCCATGGGGAATCATGCGTTTTTTGGAAGAAAGCAAATACAACAATCTGCCAAGAGTAAAAACGATTCAAAATCCCTATTCATTGTTGAACCGTCTTTTTGAAAATGGTTCCGCTGAAGTTTGCCTGAGAGAAAATGTAGGTTTATTGGCGTATTCCCCGATGGCATTTGGTATTTTATCTGGAAAATTCCTAACCGGTGAATCACATCCAAAAGCACGCCTTACTTTATTCCCGCAATACTCTAGATACAACAGCGAGCAAAGTACTCAAGCCACTCGTTTGTATCATGAAATTGCAATTAAAAACGGATTGACCTTGACAGAACTGTCTTTGGCATTTATAGAACAACAGCCTTTTGTAACTAGCACGATCATTGGGGCTACAACATTAGAACAGTTAAAAGAAAACATTGATACGATTCAAGTGACACTTTCGGAGGAGGTTTTAAAAGCCATTGATACAGTACAAGCTGCAATTCCGGATCCGGCACCTTAATTTAAAAATAGTATTTTTTTAAGAACTACCCTTTGTATTGATCTTTCCTTAACAAAAACTCCAGCAGAAAATGAATCTTTTCTGCTGGAGTTTTTTAGTTTCTAGGATAGATTTAGAAATCAAATTCAGTCCCTTCGGCAAGTGAATCTACTTTTATTAAGGTTGAATCTAGTACTTTGAACTTTATAAAAGAACGTGCAGGTCCTGAGATAAAAATAGGTATTGAAGTATACAAGGTGTCTTCTGGAGTCAAGAGTCCTCTTCGTAACATTATTTTTGTCAAAAAAACTTCCTGTTTTGTTGCAAAATCTTTCAACAATCCTTGATCGTTAAACTGATACATGAATTTCTTTGGACTCGGAATAATTCGAGCCAAGTATAGGCATTCGTTTAAAGACAACTCTACAGGTGTTTTCTGGAAATAAAACTGACTCGCTTCGCCAATTCCATATACATTTGGACCCCATTCGATAATGTTAAAATACACTTCCAGCATGCGTTCTTTACTCACAATCCTGTTGTTTTCCAAGATGTAAACTAATAAAATTTCTTCAAGCTTTCGCGAAAGCGTTTTTTCTCTGCTCAAAAAAGCATTTTTTACGAGTTGCATACTTATAGTACTAGCACCACGAGCAAACTTTTTGGTTCTAATGTTCTTTACGATGGATTGCTTAAAAGCCTCACTGATAAATCCTCGATGTGAGAAAAACGAAGGGTCTTCAGTAGTTAAAACTGATTTTTGTAAGTAAGGCGAAATTTGATTTAGTGGGGTGTAATTAGGGTTTGCGGTACCCACAAGAACTGGTCTTTGCAAGACGTTATTTATTAAGGCGCGGTATACAAACTCTCCATTGAGCTTAGTCAAGTTGGCGTCGCCATATTTTGTAATTTTTAAGTTTTCTTTCTTTAAAGTACTGTCAAAAACCAAACGGTTGGGTTTGTTTTGATTGAAAGCAAAATCCAATTTATAGGAGAAAGTTCCGCTTGCTTCCATGCCTTTGAAATGCGTAAACAAGCCTTCAGGCAAAGAGGTTATGAAATCCTGAGCCTTCATTTTTGGAATGTTTACCTTGAGTTTGTAGAGCGTGTCAAGAGCAGTGTCATAGGCTAGGTAAGGATGGAATTTTATCTTATTGAGTTGGACAGTTGAGGTACTGTCAATAGAAATAAAATCAGATCCTAATAAAAAACGGTAGTCAAACTTAGCATTTTGCAACACTACATCTTTATTGGCTATTTTAGGATGATTGATTTTCAAATTGGCAATAGCCATAAAACCATCAATGTGAAGCTCATCGCCATCTTTGTCAATGTTTTCAAGATTTAATCGTATGGTGTTGAAACTAGTTTTCAGGTTGAAGCGTTCATCAAAATAGGGGAGTTTAATAGCACCAGTATCAATGTTTACAAACTGAATGTCTGCCTTTTTATTTCTTGGATCTGCAAAACCTTTAAGTTTCCACTGTTGTGAGATGGTGTTGGTTTGTACTTTTATGGATGTCTCCAATTGTTTATTGGCTAAACGTAGTTTTTGGAAATTGATGTTTGTTTTATTGCCATTATCATCTATTTTAAAAGCAAGATTGTCTAGCACCATATCTGTAGGAACTAAATTCAATATTTTGGTGATAAGGGCATAAGCAAATTCGGCGTAATCCCTTTTTTCATTGGTTTGTTCCGCTGAGGGATCTTTTTTCAAGAACGCATCAAAGTTTCTTTTTTTTCCTTTTTTTACTAGTTGGATGTAACCGTTTTGTATGTCTAATGTTCCCAGTTGCACCTCGCCCGAAATTAGTTTCAAGAGGTTCACCGTTGTTTTTATTTTTTCAATTTTAAAAAGAGTATCAGCATCTTTAGGTACGAGCGTAATTCCAGTCATGCTAAGGCCAGATAAACCATCAAATGAGGCTTTTTTAACGGTGAAACTACTGTTGTATTCTACCGTCATTTCATTTGAAATTTTATCTAGAGTTTGTTGTAAAACGGCATCTCTAAACACAAAAAAACCTCCTACAATAAGGCATATTACCACGAGGAGTATCTTAAAAAAAAGACCAATTTTTTGTTTTGTGGTTTTCATGTTTACTGTATTGATTTGGGGTGGCTAAAATAGCAACTTTTCCCTTGTATTGTATACGGTTAACCTAAAGTTTAATAAACCATTAGCATATAGATTGTTTAGGGCTATTTTACTTTTGAAAGCAGTTGTGGCTACAAACTACTTTTTTTGTAATTCCTCTGCTATTTCTAGCAGCAGTAAATCTACATTTTGTTTTTGTGTTCCGTATTTTATTTGGAGTGGAGAGCCTTCGCCCATTCGGTTGTAATATTCCAGTGCTTTATTGGCAAAAAAGCGTTTGTGAAAATGAGAAAGCTCAGGAACTTGCGGATATTGTTCATGAAAAAGCATTTCATAATAAGCCTGCCATTCTCTCTCATTTTTATCATGAATAGTGTTTTCAGGCATTTTTTGTGCCACGTGAATCATCTCATGTAGGAGTAAGTTGAGCATTAAATGAAGCGGATATTCAAAAGTGTTCTCTGGTATCCGAATAATTTGTGGTTCACCCAAAGCACCTTCGGTAGTCATTAGGATGAATTCAGGCTTGGCTTTTTCTCTGAGTTCAAAACCTTTAAAGTTAGGGTGTGTAAGGCCGTATTCTTCCATCAAGAACTGTGCTGCAGCAATAGTTTTTCCCATTTCATGAAAGGAGTTAACAATTTGTAGTTGGTCTTGATAGGTTTTCATTGTAGGGTGGTAGTAAAGTTGTTTTAGTTATGAAATTTAATTGTAAATATATACTTTAAATTGTTTTTACTAAATAGGATGTATCCAAAACGCAGTTTATTTTTATTCCTAGTCTAGTTATTATGACTACAAATAAAACAGCCTAACAAAGCAAACGATTGTTAGGCTGTAATAGTATTTGATTTTGTAGGTTACAGGATCGCTTTGGCTCCAAAGTCAGCTACAAGGTGATCGTCTTCTACGGTGCTTCCGCTTACTCCAATAGCTCCTATTACTTCACCAGCATTGTTTTTGATAACAACACCTCCTGGAAATGTAATCAATCCGCCATTACTGTGCTCAATGTTGTATAGCGGAGCTTCAGGTTTTACTAACGGCGTTAAAGTTGCAGTGTCCATTGTGAACCATGCAGATGTTTTTGCTTTTTTGAATGAAATGTCAATAGATCCAATCCATGCGCCATCCATTCTTGCGAATGCAACTAAATTTGCACCTGCATCTACTACGCAAATGTCCATTTTAGTTCCAATTTCTTCTGATTTGATTTTTGCTGCAGCGATTACTGCTTCTGCTTGTTGTAAGGTAATGTTCATTTTTTATACTTATTTGGTTGTAAATTGGGTAATTAATTCCGTTGGAGTTGCACTTAAAGCTTTGCTGATTGGGCATCCAAGTTTTACCGCTTCGGCTAATTCGTTAAATTGTGTTTCGCTCATACCGCTAACTTCACCCGTTAAATGTAGTTTGATTACTGAGATTTCTAATCCATCACTAACAGCGTCGAGTGCTACTTTGGCCTCAATTTTATTATCTTTTATAGTGTGCTACAATTGTTGCTTTTGCTAGGGTGTTGGCCCATAAGTTGTAACCAACTAACTCTGGGTTTGCAGTAGCGTCTAGTCCTAGTTTGTCTGTTTTTAGTGCGTAAACGGTGAAAATATAGGTGTGTATGCCATGACCTACCGGTGGACATGGACCACCAAAACCAGTTGCCCCAAAGCTTGTAGTACTTTGTACAGTTCCTGCTGGCATTAAATTTAAGGCTGGATTTCCTGCTTTTGAAACAATTTCATTCACATTGGTAGGAATGTTAAAGGCTACCCAATGCCACCATCCTGCTCCTGTAGGTGCATCTGGATCGTAACAAGTAATGGCAAAACTCTTAGTTCCCTCAGGAGTATTTTCCCAACTTAATTGTGGCGATGCATTGTTTCCGTTACAGCCAAATCCATTAAATTCATTTTGAATAGTAAAGGATCCGCCCATATCTTTACTGCTTAGTGTAAATGTTTTTTGAGCAAAAAGCGTACTTGTAAATAGAAGTACTGCTGATAAAAATAAAATTGATTTTTGCATGGTGAATGGTTTTAAATTACAATGCAAAAGTCATTAATATAGAGGTAAACTCTAAAACTAAAAAGTTCAAAAAATGTTGCTAAAAGTTCAAATATTGATTTGTGATTGTTTGGGAGTAGTTCCAAATTTGTTTTTGTAAGCTTGAACAAAACTAGACAAATTTTCAAAGCCTATTTCTTCGTACACATCAGAGGCGCGCATTTTTTTGGTTTGTAGTAAGTAGGCTGCGTGTTCTAATCTTTTTTCTTGGAACCACCGGATTGGGCTCGTTTGAAATTCTTTATCAAAGTTGCGTTTAAAAGTGGAAACACTCATGTTACATAAAAACGAAAGTTCTTGGATGCTTAAATTGTTCAAAGCATTTTTGTGCATCGTATCTACAAATGATTTTGCCGATGGATTTTGGTGATGTACAAAATTCAATAAAAAATCGATTCCCTTCATTTGAACGAGATACAATAATATTTCCTCAAATTTCAACGGCAGCATTTTGTTAATAAAGTCAATAGGTTGCGACTGAAGGTGTACTAAACTTTTAACAATATTTTGAATGACACGATCATATTCAGCTATGATAAATGGATCGTTATTTTGAGTTGTATTGTTTTTATAATCGTATTTTTTTAGAAAGTCTTCAACAGCTTTGTCTGAAAAAAATAGCAACATGCTGCGGTAATTTTGGCTCATAGAAATGCTTTCGCTCATTAAGCAATTACCAGATTTGATAATGACAAATTTATCGTTTTCAATACGTGTTGTATGGTTTTGGGTAATGAGTTCTTTGGTACCATTGAGCAGAAAACTAAAAACATTTTTTGAAAGTTGTACCTTGTTTTTATTGATGCTTTTCGAAATAAAATACTCATACAGTTGTAGTTCACTATCGCTGTTGGTTTCTATTTGCTCAGGTAAATATTGAATTTCCATTTTTAATTTAAATTTTTCTACAATAAATATAGTTATCCAAACAACTCACTTGCTACATCTTCTATTTTAGCGACCATCCTAATTTGTATACCCGTGTTTTTCAAAGTGATTTTATTGTATTTGGATACAAAAATGGTCGAAAATCCTAGTTTTTCAGCTTCCTGAATGCGCTGATCCACTCGGTTTACCGGACGTATTTCGCCCGAAAGTCCCACTTCACCAGCAAAACAAAAATCTTTGTTGACGGGAATGTCTTCATTTGAGGATAATATGGCTGCTACTACGGCTAAGTCAATTGCAGGATCATCTACTGAAATGCCTCCTGTAATATTCAAAAATACATCTTTGGCGCCAAGCCTAAAACCAGCTCTTTTTTCTAATACTGCCAAAATCATGTTGAGCCTTTTTGCATTGTATCCTGTTGTACTTCGTTGCGGCGTTCCGTATACTGCGGTGCTCACGAGTGCTTGAATTTCTATCATTAATGGCCGCATTCCCTCAAGAGTTGAGGCAATTGCGGTTCCTGATAATTGCTCATTTTTGTGTGAAATTAATATCTCTGATGGGTTGGCTACTTCTCGCAAGCCACTTCCAAGCATTTCATAAATTCCTATTTCGGCCGTAGAGCCAAAACGGTTTTTGAGAGAGCGTAAAATTCGATAAACGTGATTGCGGTCTCCTTCAAACTGCAACACCGTGTCTACCATGTGTTCTAGAATTTTAGGACCTGCTATGTTTCCGTCTTTTGTAATATGACCAATTAAAATGACAGGAATGTTGGTTTCTTTGGCAAATTTGATCAATTCGGCGGTAGTTTCCCTAATTTGAGAAATACTCCCTGGAGTCGATTCAATATAATCCGTATGCAAGGTTTGAATGGAATCGATAATTACAATCTCTGGCTGTATAGCTTCAATTTGTTTGAAGATGTTTTGTGTCTTGGTTTCGGTCAAGATGTAGCAATTGTCTCCGCTAGGCGTAATCCTTTCGGCACGCATTTTTATTTGTTTCTGACTTTCTTCGCCGGATACGTATAGTGTTTTGTAGGGTAATTTTAAGGAAATTTGTAGCAAAAGGGTACTTTTTCCAATGCCTGGTTCACCGCCTAATAAAATCAACGAACCCGGAACAATACCACCACCTAAAACGCGATTCAATTCGCCATCAGTAGTATCCATGCGAATCTCTTGCGCCGAGTCAATTTCATTAATGCGCAGGGGTCTTGGTGCTTTGCTAGTAGGAGTGGGCTCACTCTTCCAAGCCACTTTTTCTTGTTTCTGAATTATTTCTTCGGCAATAGTGTTCCATTCTTTGCAGGAGTTGCATTGTCCTTGCCATTTAGCATATTGCGCGCCGCAGTTTTGGCAAAAAAAAGTAGTTTTTACTTTTGACATTATTTTTTTGGTATTTGAGTAGTCATATCCTCGTATTTTTCAAGCATCATCGTTTTAGTCAAATCGCCGATTTCTTCTTGTTGAGATGCTGTTTGATAGTATTTTGCTGCTCTTTTGGGGTCACCTAATTTTTCATACATCAAACCCAGTTCATAATCCGAAAGCATGGATTTTGGATAGTTAACGGTTGCAATTTCGGCGAGTTGTCCCAGTTCAGAATAGGCTTTGTTTTTTAGTATAGCTGCTTCTATGGCTTTAAAATCATTGAGTCTCACTAGTGTTCTTAAACCTAAATTTTCATAAAGAGTGTCATAGCGCGCCACTAAATAATCTACATAACCAGAGGGTAAACTGGCTATTTTTTCACTGAATTCTAATGAAGAAATTGGTTTGTAATATTCAAAGAAATGGTAAAGCGCATTAGGAATTGCTTGAAGTACGACAGCATAGTGAGATGTATTTTTAAAATTATCAAATTTATAGTGTACCAATGGGTTTTTAACCTCCTGCAAGCCAGTATCTAGGTTCTTTATACTATTTTGAATTTTGCGGATGTCACCATCTCCATTTGCTTGGTAATAAAAAATAGATTTTTTGGTTTTTGAAAGTTCATCAGGCAATCTTTCCTGCATACCTTTTGTAAGTTCAGGTGCAAGTGAAATATAGGCTTGAAACAGCGGATTTTCTTTGTACAAAAAATAGTTTAAAAACCCTGCGGTAGTGTCATGTCCAGCAATGATTCTAAACGGTGCTGTGGGATATTTTTTTTCAAGATATGGGATCAATTCTCCTCCTATAAAATTAAAAAATTGGGCACCTTTACCACTGAGTTCATCCTCTATGTCATCATGCATACAGTCATCTATGCGTTCGTTTTTTTGATTTTGATGAATACCTACAATGATAGTTTCAGGAAGATCATCCCAGTAGGCACCATATTGTAACGCTCCATAAAAAGGATCAAATAGATAATCTCCATCTAGAAGTATCAAGATTGGGTATTTTTTATTTGGATTTTTTTCTATTGATTGCGGCAGGCTTATAGTCAGTTCTCTCTTCTCTCCGAGTATTTGAGAATCGAATGTAAAGGATGTTTTTTGAGAAAAAACGGTTACGCTAAACAACAATAATAATAGTGTTTTTTTCATTATAAGGTTAGATTTGGTAGGGTCTTACGTTGTATACAATTTACAAAGCAAGATACTATAATATTTGTTTTTATAGCAGGTGTTCTCTTTTTTTATGTTGTAAGTCTTTATGTGGCTGTGATTTTAGGTTTTTAGTTGGTTAACGTTTCAATTAGGTTTCTATAATATTTTTCACAAAAAAACCACAAACACTGCCTATAACTAAGTTGGGTGTTTGTGGTAGTGTCATTATAACCTACTTGTGCTAGCGGGTTTATGTTAGTGAATTGTCGTTTTCGTTAGGGAAAATAACCCATGGTTTAAATGTTTTTGCTTCCTCAAAGTCCATGCCTGCATACGAAATAATAATAATGATATCATCTTTTTGTACCTTTCTGGCAGCGGGACCGTTTAGTGTAATGATTCCGGAGTTTTTTTCTCCTTTGATGGCGTAGGTTTCAAAACGTTCTCCGTTATTGATGTTTACGATTGAAACTTTCTCACCTTCAATAATATTAGATGCTTCTAACAGGGATTCGTCAATAGTAATAGAGCCGATATAATTTAAATCTGCTCCGGTTACTTTAACGCGGTGAATTTTTGATTTTAAGACTTGGATTTGCATGCTACAAAGGTAAATTAATTTAATGAAATGGTATCAATCAATCTAATATTGTTGACTATTACCGCTATAAAAGCTCTGTATTTTTTAGTTTTATTTTTTCTTGTGCAGGTTAAAAGTGTTGCTTCGTCTGCAATGGTAAAATATTCAAGAGTGAATTGCGTGTTATTTTCAAATGCTTTTTCAACCCATTTAGAAATTGTGAGCGTGCTGTCTTTTGAGAATTTATCTTTTGCAGTTCTCAAAATTTTGTAAATCAGTGAGGCTTGCTCTCGTTCTTGAGGTGTTAAACGTTCATTTCTAGAACTCATAGCTAGATTATTGGCTTCTCTGTGTATGGGACAACCTACAACATTTACTTGAAGTTTATTTTTAGAAACCATTTTTTTTATAATTTGTAATTGTTGGAAATCTTTTTCTCCAAAATAGGCGTTGTTGGGAGTAACAATCTCAAACAAACGTTTTACAATGGTACCTACGCCATTAAAATGACCAGGTCTAAACTTGCCTTCCATTTGGTTTTCTAGTCCATCAAAATCAAATGATTGGGAAGTTGGTTTTCCGTCATAAATATCCTCAACAGTTGGCGCATACAAAATAATGCTGTCGTCAAGAGTTGTAAGTTTATTAACATCTTCGTCCAGCGTTCGGGGATATTTTTCTAGGTCCTCTGGATTGTTAAACTGTGTAGGGTTAACAAAAATACTAACCACTGTAGCGTCATTTTCTTTTAATGATTTTTTCATTAAAGCTAAGTGACCTTCATGCAAAGCGCCCATTGTAGGAACAAATCCAATAGTCTTTTGACTATCTTTAATAGATTTTAAATAGTCCATCAAAGGTGCTTTTCCATAGAAAATTGGCATGGCAGTATTATTAAAATTAAATGCAAACTTACTATTTTAGTTAATAACTGCATAAATTTTTGTAATTTTGCGTGGTTTTTATTGCCAATAAATAAAGTAAATTACAATATGAAAGATAAGAGGATATTATATGTATCATCTGAAGTGGTGCCGTATCTCGCTGAAAACGAGGTCTCTTTAATGTCTTATGACGTTCCAAAAATGATTAATGATCAAGGTGGACAGATAAGAATTTTTATGCCAAGGTATGGAAATATTAACGAGAGAAGACATCAATTGCACGAGGTAATTAGACTTTCGGGGATGAATTTGGTAGTAAATGATTTGGATATGCCCTTAATTATTAAGGTTGCATCGATACCAAAAGAGCGTATACAAGTTTATTTTATTGATAACGATGACTACTTTAAACGAAAAGCAACTTTTGCTGACGAAGAAGGTGTTATGTATCCTGATAATGATGAGCGCGCTATTTTCTTTGCAAAAGGTGTAGTAGAAACAGTAAAAAAACTCAACTGGGTTCCAGACATCATTCACGTTCATGGATGGTTAGCAGCGATGTTGCCTGTTTATATGAAGCATTTTTACAAAAACGAAGCTTTATTTTCAGAAACAAAGATTGTAACATCTGTGTACAGTCAGTCTTTTGATGGTACTCTTGATGTTGAAATGATCAATAAAGTAAAATTTGATGGTGTTCCAGAAGATGCAATAGCTGATCTTGAAATTCCTAACTACGAGAATATTATTAAAACCACCATAAAGCATTCGGATGCAGTGATTATCGCTTCTGATTCACTGACGCCAAGTTTAACAAAATTTATAGAATCTTCAGGAAAACCTTTTTTACCTTTCGCACCGAAAGATGCATTCGCCGAGGCGTATACAAATTTCTACATAAACGAAATGCTTTAAATTAACCCTTTTTAATACATATGATTAATAATTCTTTATTCAAGAAAGTTTTCCTTGGTTTAACTGTGATTTTTATGGCTTCATGCGATAAAGATTTCAATGAAATAGGTGGTGATTTATTAGGAGATAACAATTTTGAACTCAATAAACAATCGTTCGGCGTATCTGGCTACAATCAAAAAACGGGAGTTGTACAGTCTAATAATTTAGATATAAATCCGCTTGGAATATATAACAGTACCAATTTTGGTGAAACTACTGCCAATTTTAATACGCAACTTACATTAGCTGCTGTGGTAACCTCAGTTAGTACAAATCCTTATGTAGAAAGCGTGGTGTTAACGGTTCCTTATTTTGTTGATAATAACCAGACTAAAAATAATACCGATGGTTCTCGCACGTATGTTTTAGATTCTATTTATGGGCCGGAAAAAGCTAAAATGAAGCTAAGTGTTTATGAATCAGGGTTTTTTATGCGTGATGCCGATCCTAGCGGAGGTTTTCAGCAACAACAACGATATTTTTCAGATCAAAATGCAGACTTCGATAACTTTAAAAAACCAAATCGTTTAAACGATAGTTCAGAGAAAGCGCAAAACGATGAGTTTTTCTTTGATGCTACTGCAAAAAAGACCATAACTAAAGACACAGTTACAAAGGTTGAAACAACTACTTATGGTCCGCCTGAAATGCAGTTGAATTTGAATAAAAGTTATTTTAAAACCCGAATTATTGATGCTATAAACTCAGGAAAATTAGCTAATAATGATGTTTTCAAAAATTATTTTAGAGGTTTGTATTTTAAAATTGAAAAAGCAGGAACAAGTCCAGGAAATCTAGCTATGCTTAATTTTAAAAGTGGTAAGATTACCATTAAATACAATGAGGATTTAGTCACTACGACAGGCGGAGTAACCACAACTACTCGTGTTAAAAAGACAATCGAACTTAATATGACGGGTAATACCGTTAGTTTATTGAGTAATGATTTTTCTACTAGTGGTTCTGCTTACAATAATTTGCCTTTTACTGGAAACACTGCTACTGGTGATGATAAACTTTTCTTAAGAGGAGGAGAAGGTTCTCTTGCTGTAGTAGAACTTTTTGATAAAACCGATGTCAAAGGCTACACTGCTGCGGGTGCTCTTACGGGTGCAAACGGAATATCTGATCAGTTAGATGATTTAAGATTTCCTGCTGATGGGAAAAAACTTTTGGTCAATGAAGCTAATTTAGTATTTCACATAGATGCTGCTACAATGGCTAGTGGTGTGGAACCTCAAAGAGTATATTTGTATGATTTTACAAACAACCGAGTGATGTTTGATTATGCTGTAGATGATTCTGGTAATACTTTGGATGCCAAGAAAGGAAAGATTATTTATGGCGGTCAATTAGTTAAAGATGCTACTACAAAAAGAGGTGCTACTTACAAGATTAGAATTACAAACCATATTCGGAATTTAATCAACAACAAAGACTCTACTAATGTGAAACTTGGACTTGTTGTTACTGAGGATATTAATAAATCTACCTCATACAAAGTAAAATCAGCCAATTCATTTGTACGCGAAGTACCAATGGGATCAGTTATGAATCCATTAGGGACTGTTTTGTATGGAGGTAAAAGTTCAGTGCCGGCGGATAAGAGATTGAAATTTGAAATTTATTTTACAAAACCTAATTAAGAAAAAAATATGTGTGGAATCGTTGGATATATTGGATATAGAGAGGCTTACCCTATAGTAATTAAAGGACTAAAAAGACTAGAATATAGAGGTTATGATAGTGCTGGTGTTATGCTTTTTGATGGAGAAAATTTAAAAGTTTCAAAAACAAAAGGTAAAGTAGCAGATCTAGAACAAAAAGCATCTCAAGAAATAACCACCAACGGAAGTATAGGTATAGGGCACACTCGTTGGGCTACACATGGTGTTCCAAATGATGTAAATTCACATCCTCATCTTTCAAATTCAGGAGAATTAGCTATCGTCCACAATGGAATTATTGAAAATTATGCTCCGTTAAAAGCAGAGCTTTCAAAAAGAGGATACGTTTTTCATTCTGATACAGATACAGAAGTTTTAGTAAATTTGATTGAGGAAGTACAGAAAAAAGATAACTTAAAATTAGGAAAAGCAGTTCAAGTTGCTTTAAACCAAGTGGTAGGTGCTTATGCAATTGCTGTATTCGATAAGAAAAACCCAAATGAAATTGTTGCTGCCCGTTTAGGTAGTCCACTTGCTATTGGTGTGGGTGAAGGTGAATTTTTTGTTGCTTCAGATGCATCGCCATTTATAGAATTTACATCGAATGCTATTTATTTAGAAGACGGTGAAATGGCTAATATCAGGTTGCACAAGCCCATGAAAGTTCGTAAAATAAAAGATGATTCACTCGTAAATCCGACTATTCAAGAGCTCCAAATGAATTTAGAGCAAATTGAAAAAGGAGGTTACAATCATTTTATGATGAAAGAAATTTACGAACAGCCAAATGTAATAAAAGATACTTACCGTGGTCGCTTGCATGCTAATGAAGGTTTGATTCAAATGGCAGGTATAGAGGATAACTTAGAAAAATTCTTAAACGCAGATCGTATTATCATCGTTGCATGTGGTACATCTTGGCATGCAGGATTAGTAGCTGAATATATTTTTGAAGAATTTGCAAGAATACCTGTAGAGGTGGAATATGCGTCAGAATTTAGATACAGAAACCCAATTATAAACAAAAAAGATATCGTTATTGCAATTTCACAGTCTGGTGAAACTGCTGATACAATGGCTGCAATAAAATTGGCCAAAGAAAATGGTGCTTTTGTCTTTGGAGTTTGTAATGTAGTGGGTTCTTCTATTTCAAGAGAAACTCACGCAGGTGCTTACACACATGCTGGTCCAGAAATTGGGGTTGCTTCTACCAAAGCGTTTACTACTCAAATTACTGTTTTAACTATGATTGCTTTGAGATTAGCAAAAGCTAAAGGAACATTGTCAAACTCAGCGTTTCACGCATACTTAGAAGAGCTTGAAATTATACCTGAAAAAGTAAAAGAGGCTCTTGAAACGAATGCTAAAGCTCAAGAAATTGCAGCAGTGTTTAAAGATGCACCTAATTGTTTATACCTTGGTCGTGGCTATAATTTTCCAGTTGCACTAGAAGGCGCTTTAAAGTTAAAAGAGATTTCATACATTCATGCTGAAGGGTATCCTGCCGCTGAAATGAAACATGGACCTATCGCATTGATAGATGAATCAATGCCAGTTATTGTTATTGCTCCAAAACAAGGTCACTATGACAAAATTGTAAGTAATATACAGGAAATTAAATCCCGTAGTGGAAGGATTATAGCTGTAGTTACAAAAGGGGATACGCAAGTTAGAGAATTAGCTGATTATGTGATTGAGATACCTGAAACATCAGACGCTTTATCGCCATTAATCACAACTATACCTTTACAATTGCTATCCTATCATATTGCAGTAATGCGAGGTTGTAATGTGGATCAACCAAGAAATTTAGCAAAATCTGTTACTGTTGAATAAATAGTTTTTAATTCAATATAAGTTTAACCCCGAAATTAATTTTTCGGGGTTTTTTTATGGGCAATATTTTTTGTTCTCTGATATGATATAAATTCTTTTAGCACTTGATTTTTCTGGTTTTTTACACTTTTACGAAATAGCTAAAAATTAAGATAATAATTGTGAAATATTCATTTTTTGTATGCATGCATAATGAAAACCTATTTTTAGACTATAAAAATTAACAGAATAATAACAATAACAAAATGTGAATTAATCTTAATTCCATTAAAATATATGCTAAATATGAAATTTATTTGTTACTTTTTTAATAATATCAAAAATATTTGTACTTTGGCTATATAAACCAACAAATTATAGACCAATGAGAGTGTATTTACTTTTTTTGACATTGTTTTTTTGCAGCCTATCTTTTGCGCAAAGCACAATTTCAGGTGTTGTTACAGACAGTAACAGCCAGCCAATTCCTGGAGCCAACATCAAGGTTGTTGGAGAGTCTGCAGGAACCACAAGTGATGTAACAGGTGCATTTACCTTAAAAACAACAAAAAGAGCGCCCTTTGTTATAGAGGTCTCTACTGTTGGTTTCACTTCACAAAGAGTATCTATTACTTCAAGTAGCCAAAAGGTTGCTGTGAAATTACTAGATGAGGAGAACAAGCTTGATGAAATCGTAGTTTCTGCGTCTAGAACTCCGGAGCGCGTTCTTGAATCACCAGTTACTATTGAGAGAATGGGAATCGCTGAAATCAAGAAAACGGCTTCTCCTTCCTTTTACGATGGTTTAGAGAACATGAAAGAAGTTCAAATGAACACTTCAAGTATGTCTTTTAAGTCTATTAACACTAGAGGTTTTGCTACAGTAGCAAATACAAGATTTATGCAGTTAGTAGACGGTATGGATAACTCTTCACCATTATTAAACTTTGTTTTAGGAAACTTAATTGGTGTTTCTGAAATTGATGTGCAATCAGTGGAGTTGTTACCAGGAGCATCTTCTGCATTATATGGTGCCAATGCATTTAATGGTATATTATTCATGACTAGTAAAAGTCCATTTACTAGTGAAGGAATTCGAGCGTATGCTAAATTTGGTCAAACCAGCCAAAAAGCAGCTGGAACAAATGACTATGTAGACTATGGAGTTCGTATGGCTAAAGCTTTTAATAAGTATTTTGCAGCAAAAGCCAACTTTGCTTACATGCGAGGAACAGAATGGCATGCTGTAAATTATGATGATAAAACGCGTAAGGGTGTTGACAGAGGTGCAATTAATTACGATGGTATAAATGTTTATGGTGATGAAGTTGCAACTAATATAAAAAGTGTAGGTCAATCACTTGCTGCTCAGAATTTAATCCCTGCGTCTGCAGTGAATTTATTGCCTAACACAAATGTAAGTAGAACAGGTTATAATGAAACGGATTTAACAGATAATAAGGTTTCTAATACCAAGATAGATTTTTCTTTACACCTACGTCCCCTTGGAGACGAAAGATTAGAGGTTGTTTGGCAAAGTAAATTTGGTTATGGAAATACAGTTTACCAAGGGGCTAACCGTTATTATTTGAATAACTTTTTCATGCAACAGCATAAATTAGAGTTCAAAGGGAAAAATTTCTTTTTGAGAGGATATACAACTACAGAGGATGGAGGTCAATCCTATGATATGCTGTTTACGGGTATTAATGTAAACAGAAAATGGAAAGACGACAGAACATGGTTTGGACAATATGCTGGTGCTTTTGTGTCATCTACTTTGGGAGGATTTACTCCGGAGCAATCACATGCTAGAGCTAGAGCAACTGCAGATACGGGTAGATTTTTGCCAGGAACTCCAGAATTTAAAAATGCTTTTGGGCAAGTTACAAACGAAGCAAGTGTTTTATCAGGATCAAAACTTGTTGATAATTCAAAAATTTACCACTCTGATGTCAATTACAATTTTAAAGATTTAATCAAATTTGCTGAAATTCAGGTTGGTGGTTCATACAGAGAATATCAGTTGAATTCATTTGGTCGTATTTATACGGATGCTAATGGTCCCATAAAATATAATGAATACGGAGCGTACACGCAAGTGATGAAAAAAATGATGGAGGATCGTTTGAAACTAACGGCTTCACTTCGTTATGATAAAGCTCAAAATTTTGATGGGAATTATTCTCCTAGACTTTCTGTTGTCTATTCTGCAGGACAAAACAAAAACCATAATTTTAGAGGGTCTTTTCAAACTGGTTTTAGAAACCCTTCTACTCAAGATCAATATATAGGATTTAATGTTGGTAGTGCAATCTTGTTAGGTTCAGCGCCTGATAACTTAATTCGTTTTACAGAGACATTGCCTATTACAGGAGCAGCAGTTTCAACAGTTGGTGCATCAAGAAATATAAACGGAACAATTGCTTATGATAATTCATATACTGCTACATCTGTAACGGCTTTTAGTGCTGCTGGTAACGCTGCATTATTACAAAAAACAAATGCAGGTTTGGTTAAACCTGAAGAAGTTAAGGCAATTGAATTAGGATACCGTTCTTTTATAAATAGAACTTCAATTGATATAAACGGATACTATAACGTTTATAATAATTTTATTGGAAACTTAAATGTTGTAGCTCCATTGTATGGTACAGCTCAGGATTCACCTACTCCTACTAGTGCTGACTTGTCTATTTTCCCTACTGATCAAGGTAGTAGGTCTGTTCATGCTTTACGAACTGGTAATTCAAGATCTTTTCAATTGTATACAAACACAGCTTTAGAAATAAAATCATTAGGTTTTGGTATAGGATTGTCTAGAAAAGTATACAAAGATTTTGAAGTAGGTGCGAACTATAACTATGCTGAGTTTGATTTTGATCAATCTAAAGATGCTAGTTTTGAAGCAGGTTTCAATACTCCGAAACACAGAGTTAAGGCTTCTGTTGGAAATGAGAAATTATTCAAAAATTTCGGATTTAATGTAAGCGGACGTTGGAACAGTGAATACTTATGGCAATCTTCTTTTGCTGATGGTACCATTGATGCAGCAACAGTTATTGATGCTCAGTTGAACTATAACTTTCCTGCTTTGAAATCTACTCTAAAAGTTGGAGCTTCAAACATAGGTGGTAAAGAATATGGTCAAGTATTAGGTGCGGGACTTATTGGGCAACAATATTTTGCTTCATGGACCATTAACCCGTAAGGATTAAATTAACAGTAAAATCAAAGAAAAATGATAAAAAATTTCAAATGGCTATTATTTGCTTCGCTAGCATTTGTAGCGTGTAATAATGAAGATGAGGTCGTTGCAGAATCAAATTCATCAGATGGTAAGCCTTTAACTTCAGGCTCTGCAACCTTTACGAAATATGTTGCGTTAGGAGATTCTTATGCTGCAGGTTTTAGTGATAATGCCTTATTTATTGAGGCTCAAAAAGGAGCTTACCCTAACATAATTGGTCAACAATTTGCATTAGCGGGTGGAGGAGAATTTAAGACTCCTTTGATGGCTGATAATGTGGGTGGACTTTTGTTAGGTGGTAATGTGATTTTAGGTCAGCGTTTATTTTTTAATGGTGCAGGTCCAGCTCCTGTTGCAGGTCGACCATCTACGGAAGTGACGGCAAAGCTTACAGGTCCTTTTAGTAATTTAGGGGTTCCTGGTGCGAAAAGTTACCATTTAGTAGCGCCAGGATATGGTAATGTTGCAGGAGTTGCTACAGGCCAAGCAAACCCATATTTTGTTAGATTTGCAACATCTGCTACAACTTCTGTTGTTGCTGATGCAGTTGCTCAAGATCCTACCTTTTTCTCTTTGTGGATTGGTGGTAATGATGTACTAGGATACGCTACTTCTGGTGGTTCTGGTAAAAATCAGATAGGTAATTTAGATCCTAAGACTTACGGAGGTAATGATATTACCGATCCTACTGTTTTTGCTGGTGCTTACAACAGCATTGTTAATACTTTAACAGCAAAAGGCGCTAAAGGTGTTGTAGCAAATTTACCTTATGTAACGGCTTTGCCTTTTTTTACAACCGTTCCATTTAATGCAGCTAATTTGACAGCAACTCAAGCTGCTGATTTGAATAGTGCTTATGCGACTTATAATTTGGGACTTTTAGCTGCTAAAAATGCTGGTTTGATAACGGAGGCAGAAAGATTAGCTAGAACAATTAATTTTGCTACTGGCGCAAATGGTGTAATTATGGTTGATGAATACTTAACTACAGTAAATGTGCCTGGATTAGTTTTGCCTTCTTTGAGACAAACAACTTCAGCAGATTACGTAGTTTTATTATCTGGTGGGGTAAGTGCTCAAGCTTTTTTACTTCAAGGAAATGGTACACGATCCCCGTTAGCTGACAATTGGGTTTTATCAAAAGCAGAAGTTGCAGAAGTGAAAGTGGCTACTGATGCATACAATGCTACAATTAAGTCTATTGCAGAAACAAAAGGGTTAGCGTTTGTTGAGTTAAAAAGTGTAACAGATAAATTAGCGAGTGGTGGTATTGTTTACAACGGCTTCAACACCACTTCTGCTTACATTTTTGGAGGAATGTTCTCTTTAGATGGCGTACATCCAAGTCCTAGAGGATATGCAATCATAGCTAATTTGTTTACAGATGCTATAAATGCAAAATTTGGTTCAAATTTTAAAAACAAGGACGTAAGTTTGTATCGTGTTTTATATCCAGCAACATTATAAATTTTTATTTAAAATGATATTTTAAAGACCACTTACGCTTTGTAAGTGGTCTTTCTTTTTTTTGAGAATAATGTTGTCATTTTTCTTTTTTTTAGTTGTTTCTGTGGGATCTACTAAAAATATCCATTTTTTCTAAAAAATAATTGATTTTATATTTTAAAAAATTATCTTTGCACACTGAAAAAAGCATTTAATCGATACGTTTCGATTGGAACTATTTCATAAACCTAAATAGCTATTTAATAAATACATAAGTAATGTCGAAAGTAATAGGAAAAGTTGCCCAGATCATTGGACCAGTAGTTGACGTAGTTTTCAACGGTAAGGATGTTGAACTTCCAAAAATTTATGATTCGTTAGAAATCACAAAAAAAGATGGTACTTTATTAGTACTTGAAGTACAATCTCACATTGGTGAAAACACGGTTCGTACCATTTCGATGGACTCAACAGATGGTTTGAGTAGAGGTTATGAAGTAGTTGGAACAGGAAATCCTATCCAAATGCCAATTGGAGCAGATGTTTACGGACGTTTGTTTAACGTAATTGGTGACGCTATTGACGGTTTGCCAGAATTACCTAAAACAGGTGAAAACGGAATGTCAATTCACCGTCAAGCACCTAAATTCGAAGACTTATCAACTTCTTCTGAAGTTTTATTCACGGGTATTAAAGTAATTGATTTGATTGAGCCTTACTCAAAAGGGGGTAAAATTGGATTGTTTGGTGGAGCTGGTGTTGGTAAAACAGTACTAATTCAGGAGTTGATTAACAATATTGCAAAAGGTCACGGTGGACTTTCAGTATTCGCAGGAGTAGGTGAAAGAACACGTGAAGGGAATGACTTGCTTCGTGAGATGTTAGAGTCAGGAATTATAAAATATGGTGATGAGTTCATGCATTCTATGGAAAATGGAGGATGGGATTTATCAAAAGTAGATTTGCCAGGAATGAGAGAGTCAAAAGCTACTTTCGTTTTCGGACAAATGAATGAGCCTCCAGGAGCTCGTGCTCGTGTGGCACTTTCTGGATTATCTATCGCTGAGTATTTCCGTGATGGAGCAGGAACTGATCAAGGTAAAGATGTATTGTTCTTCGTGGATAATATCTTCCGTTTTACTCAAGCAGGTTCTGAAGTATCGGCACTTTTAGGTCGTATGCCATCTGCGGTAGGATACCAACCAACATTAGCTACAGAAATGGGAGCTATGCAAGAGCGTATCACATCTACTAATAAAGGTTCTATTACATCTGTACAAGCGGTTTACGTTCCTGCGGATGACTTAACTGACCCGGCACCAGCAACTACTTTTGCTCACTTAGATGCAACAACAGTATTGTCTCGTAAAATTGCTGAATTAGGTATTTATCCTGCGGTTGATCCATTGGATTCAACTTCAAGAATCCTTACTCCTCAAATCTTAGGTGATGAGCATTATGACTGCGCACAAAGAGTAAAAGAAATTTTACAAAAATACAAACAATTACAAGATATCATTGCGATCCTTGGTATGGAAGAGTTATCTGAAGAAGATAAGTTAGCCGTTTCAAGAGCGCGTCGTGTACAACGTTTCTTATCTCAACCTTTTCACGTTGCTGAGCAATTTACAGGGTTAAAAGGAGTTTTAGTTGATATCAAAGATACTATCAAAGGTTTTAATATGATTATTGACGGTGAATTAGATCACTTACCAGAATCAGCATTCAACCTTAAAGGTACCATTGAAGAAGCTATAGAAGCTGGAGAAAAAATGTTAGCGGAAGCATAAATTAAGATTCGGTGTTCAGTCTCAGTATTTTGTACTGAGACTGTTAGCTGAGACTGTAAACTAAAAAATATGTTATTAGAAATAGTTTCACCAGAAGCAAAATTGTTCTCAGCAGAGGTTACCTCAGTAACGTTGCCAGGAGTTGACGGTAGTTTTCAAATATTGAATAATCACGCTCCAATAGTTTCTATTTTAGAAAAAGGACTTGTGAAAATTACAGCTTCAAATTTTAAATTTGCAAAAGAAGTTGCGGCTAAATTCACTATGGTAGATGCTCAAAACTATACTTTGGAAATTAACTCGGGTACCATTGAAATGAAAGACAATAAAGTAATTGTTTTAGTTGACTAAAATGATTTCAAAAAAAATAGAAAACCTCGCTACATGCGGGGTTTTTTTATACCCAATCCCAAATCATAATATGCCAAGTAATGTCTTGCTCCTGATATGTTTTTAAGGTTGTAAACCCAACAGCTTGATGCGCATTTAACGATCTCGTATTTATGGACGCTACTTCGGTAATAAGACAGTCATACTGATAACTCAATTCATCTTTGTAAAAATGGTAGAGTTTTTTAAAGATACCTAATCCTCGGTATTCTTTTGCAATACATATTTGCCCCATTATGATATAGTTTTTATAGCGCGGTACTAGGTTTTGAATTTCATCAAACAGTGGCTCTAAGGCTTTGATAGTGTCTTTAAAACTTGGTTTCATTACAAGTGCATAACCTATTACGGTATCATTTGCTTTCGCGATGCAATGCGGACATACATTATTCATTTGTTCTAATAATTCAAAAGTATGCTGAAGAGTAACAAAACCCTCTTTCTTTTTCTCCTCTGCAGATATGTTATTGGATATATTTTGATGTTGTAGGGTGATGATCTCTTGTAATTCTTTTGAAGTTGATGCTCTTTGAAGTTGAATATTTTTCATGGTCTTACGGTTAATACATAGTGCCCATGCAAGTTAAAAATAATGAAGCTTGCTTTTATTTAATTATTTCTTTTTTCTGTAAATCAATTTTAGATGTTTATAGGCAAATGTTTGTTTTATTGGCGTTATCTAAAATTTGCATCAAACAATTAAAATAAAAAAAATCGAAATCATAAAGAGTGGTTTACGATTTCGATTCTATTTTAAGTAGGAGCTTTTGAAAATTACATTATTTTCTTAACTCTCTTTGATCTATCTGCTATGTAGGAAACAAGCCAAGCTATTTGTCCTTCTTTACTGAAATATAATTTTTTATTTTTTACATCTGGAATGTTTTCTAGTAGCGTTATTAAAATATTGTTTCCAGAAATGAGGTGTTTTTGTGAGTACGTATTCAGTACTCTCTCTATTTCTTTATCAGTAGCTGCCATTTGCTTGTATCGGGTGTAATTGTTTTTGATAACTACATCGTAACTAATAACATCATCCATAGTAAACTCGCAAAAATTTTCATCTGTTTTGTTCATGCTTAGAGTAAAGAAAGCCCAAACGGCACCACCAGAAAAATAGACAGAACTTTTGTCCATAGCTTTTGGCTTAGAATTAAACATTGCTGTTGTTTGTGCACGTAACTCAGGCATATATTCAAAAGATTTTGAATTATAATCGCTTATTTCCTCTGATTTTGTTTTTTTGTTTACAATTTCAGTTAGTGTGATAGAACCGTAATTTAAGCTTACAGGGAAAAATACAAATTCTTCCATGGCAGATACATCTACGTAACCTCCTTTTGTATTTCCTCCTCCGATATCTAATACCAATGAGTTTTTGTATTTATTAGGTGGAATTAATCCTTTCATTAACATTTTTCCTTCTTGGCTTGCATCAATAAAATCCAAGTCTTTGCCAGTTTCGGTTTTTATTCTACCTATTAAGTCCTTATGGTTTTTTGCCATTGCAACTCCAGATGAACCTATTAAGAAAACATTTTCGCTTGGTACTTTGAATTCGGTTTCTATTGTTTTTAGGTTTTCTTTAACCACTTTGATTGTTTTAAGAATTTCTTCTTCTCCAAGATTTCCATTAATAGAAATGCCTTTTGCAATACCTACGTTTTCTGTCCAAAACTTTTTTACTTCATAATTCCCTCTCTTGATGTTATCTACATCTAAAACAGAAACTTTTACTCCTTTACTACCAATTTCTATACCTGCATACAAATCTTTGTTGGATTGAGCAATCATGTTGTTTACGAACATGAAAACAACTATGGCAGTTGCTTTTTGTATTTTATTCTTCATAGAAGATATACTGTTAATATTCATTGCTGTTTATTTGAGTTTAATTTTATTTAAATTGTATTGATTTAAAATTTTCTTTTTGAAAATATGGTTTTTGTAATTAATGAATTATTGTGGCAGACAAAATAGTTAACATGACTTTATTTTAACAAAAAATTATAATTCGATGCAAATGTATAGGTTTAAATCTATTGGTGAATAGGTATGGTTAAATACTCGTTGAAGTAAAAAAATACTCGACAAAATACATCCTTAATTGAGCTGTTTGTTAATTATCATTAAGATAGTGTTTTTATTGCAGTAATAATCTTATTTATTAAGCAATGTGTTTAAGTTGATATTTAACTTATTTGCTTCATCGTTTATCAAGAAATTGAGGTTTAGTAAAATAAATGGGCTCAGGATTTTATTTGTCCTTTGTTGTCGTGTATTCAAAAACTGTAGTGGTTTAAATTTATTTTTTTTAATTCAAAAATGTAAATTGAGTTTTATAGTATTGGTGTATTCCATTTGATTTTAAAGCCTGTAGTAGTGAAAAAAAAATATTACTTTTTTTGAGCCGTTTGGTATATGGTAAGTTCATCATTTAGCACATTGTTTATAATAAACTAATTCACTTAAAATGCTTAATTTTGTGTTCTATGAAAAAAATTCCAGAGCATTTATCTCAAAAACTTGAAATTAGAAAGGAGCATAATGCCTTGCGCACATTACCTACGTTGCGAAGAGAAGTTGATTTTTCATCAAATGATTACTTGGGGTTTTCACAATCAGAAATTATTTTTAACGAGACGCATCAGTATTTAATTACCAACGAAATCATTCAAAACGGCGCTACGGGATCAAGATTAATTTCTGGAAATCACAAGCTTTATCAAACTACCGAGGATTTCATTGCTACGTTTCATCAATCAGAAACGGCCTTACTTTTCAATTCTGGTTATGATGCTAATCTTGGTTTTTTTGGTTCGGTACCGCAAAAAGGAGATTTAATTCTATATGATGAGTTGTGTCATGCCTCCATTCGTGATGGGATTCAATTATCAAGAGCCAAGGCCTATAAATTCAATCATAATGATTTTGAAGATTTAGAAAAATTAATTCTACGAAATCCTAATACAGTTATTTATATCGTTACCGAATCGGTTTTTTCTATGGATGGGGATTGTCCTAATCTTGAAGAATTAATTTTGGTTGCAACTAAACACAACTGTTATGTAGTAATTGATGAAGCACATGCGCTTGGCGTTTTTGGAGATAAAGGAGAAGGATATGTGCAAATGCTTGGGTTGCAAGATCATGTTTTTGCAAGAATAATGACTTATGGTAAAGGTTTGGGTTGTCACGGTGCTGCTATTTTAGGATCGCAAAGTTTACGGGATTATTTAGTAAATTTTGCCCGAAGTTTTATTTACACTACAGGACTTTCGCCGCATGCTGTTGCTTCTATCTTAATTGCTTATGGGCATTTAAAACAGGATTCAAATTCAATTTTAAAATTGAGAGAAAATATCGTTTCATTCAATCAACAAAAGAACTTATTAGGATTAAAACCACTCTTTGTTCGCAGTAAATCAGCAATACAATCTGCCATTATTCCTGGCAATGAAAAAGTAAAAGAGATTGCAAGTCAATTGCAAGAAAAAGGTTTTGATGTAAAAGCGATTCTCTCACCTACAGTTCCAGAAGGTCAAGAACGCCTTCGTTTTTGTCTACATAGTTATAATTCTACTCAAGAAATTTCGGCTGTGATGCAGTGTATCTACTCACTTTTATAATTTAGTTTCGTTTTTTTTGTAACGTTTTCTGAATATAATTACTTATTTCATGTAAATAGATAAACAAAAAATAAAATGAAAACTCATTATTATGGGAGATTTCAGGTAACGGAAATACAAAGCCGTCTTATCTTTATGGTACGGTACACATGATTTGCAATGATGATTATTTTCTTACTGATAAAACAAAAAAAGCGTTAAATAATGCCGAAAATTTGTTTCTTGAAATTGATTTGAATGATCCTAATGAAATGGCATTTTTGCAAAAATCGGCAATGGGTTCAGAGCCTTTGAGTAAAAAACTTACAGCTCAACAACTTGCAGATCTGGATTCTATCTTAAAAGAAAAAACAGGTATGACTGTTCAACAGGTAGATAATTTTAGTTTGTTTACGGTGATGAGTTTGATTACCATGAAATCTTTTGGGTGTGCCAATTTGAAATTTTATGAGATGGAACTATCAAGTATTGCTAAAGCGGGGAATAAAAAATTAGGAGGATTAGAAACGGGTGAGGCGCAAATGCAATTCATGGGTAAAGCCTATAATGATGACCAAATGATTGCTATGTTAAAGGAATCAAAACTTGAAGATACCCAGAAAATGGTTCAGTCTTATAAAGATGAAAACTTAGTAGAATTGTACAACCAAATTACAAACCCTAAATTTTTAGATGAAAACTCAAAAAAATGGTTGCTTGAAGAACGCAATACCAATTGGGTTGTGAAAATGCCGAGTCTTATGAAAGAGAAAAGTTCATTCTTTGCAGTAGGAGCAGGGCATTTGTTAGGTGAAAAAGGAGTGATCAACTTGCTAAAAAAAGCAGGATATACTGTTAAACCGATATTGAACTAAAGTTGAATTTAAATCGAATAGTAATTTTTAGATTAGTAAAACAAAAACAATGATTTTCAATTTTTTTGTGTTAATATAAGAGTTGAATGCTTACCGTAAATCGATGATAAGTGTTATAAGATTTAAAAGAATATTAGAAATAAGCCCATCTTTATGATGGGTTTTCTATTTTTGTAAAAATTCATAATCTATGAAACTATTTATAACAGGAATAGGAACCGATGTAGGTAAAACTATTGCAGCAGCTATCATAACAGAGTCGCTTGAGGCTGATTATTGGAAGCCAATTCAAGCCGGAGATTTAGACCATTCAGACAGTCATAAAGTACAATCCTTTTTGTCAAATTCTAAAACAGTACTTCACCCGAATGCTTATGCTTTAAAAACTCCAGCAAGTCCTCATTATGCAGCAGCTTGTGATGGTGTTGTTATTGATTTACAAAAAATAGTAGAGCCACAAACTGAAAATCACCTTGTGGTAGAAGGTGCAGGTGGCGTATTTGTTCCAATAAATGATTCAGATTGTGTGATAGATTTGATTCAACCTGACTATAAAGTTATTCTAGTTTCTAGACATTATCTAGGGAGTATCAATCACACATTGTTAACGATTGAGGCGCTTCAAAACAGGAAAATTGAAGTGGCGGGAATTCTGTTTTCGGGTGATGAGAATAAAGCTACCGAAACCATTATCCTTTCTAAAACGGGTTTAAACTGTATTGGCAGAATTGAACAAGAACCTTATTTTGATCAAAATGTAATTAAAGAATACGCTGATATGTTCAGGGAAAAGCTATTGTGTTTATAACGTTTTTGTAAAACAAGTTGCCTTCTCTATGTATCTTTGTGAAATATATTATTTGAAATGACATTAACTGAAAGAGACCAAAAACATCTTTGGCATCCTTACACACAACATAAAACAGCCGCAGTTCCTATTGCTATTAAAAGAGGAAAAGGAGCGTTACTTTGGGACGAAAATGACAAAGAATACATTGATGCTATAGCCTCATGGTGGGTGAATCCTTATGGACATAGTAATACATTTATTGCCGATGCTATTTACAAGCAATTAACAACTCTTGAACATGTACTTTTTGGAGGTTTTACTCATGAACCTGCCATTGTTTTAGGGGAGAAATTACTTGAGATTTTACCTAAAAACCAACAAAAAGTGTTCTTTTCAGATAACGGTTCTACTGCTGTTGAAGTTGGTATTAAAGTAGCGTTGCAATATTTTTTTAACAAAGGAGAGCAGCGTACTACGATCATTGCATTTGAGAATGCGTTTCATGGTGATACTTTCGCAGCGATGGCAGCCAGCGGAATTTCTTTTTACACCCAAGCATTTGAAGGAATGTTTATTGATGTAGTGAGAATTCCCGTGCCCGTTCTCGGAAAAGAGGAAGAAAGTTACCAAGCATTACGCGAGCAAATAAAAAACAATAAGTGTGCCGCTTTTATCTTTGAACCTTTAGTGCAAGGTGCTGCGGGAATGGTGATGTATGAACCGGAAACACTAGATGTTTTGTTGCAAATTTGTAATGAAAGCCAGGTTTTGACCATTGCTGATGAAGTCATGACTGGTTTTGGAAAAACAGGTAAAAACTTCGCAATGGATTATGTGGTAACAAAACCAGATATCATGTGCTTGTCTAAGGCGCTGACTGGAGGTACCATTCCTATGGCAATAACAACTTTTACACAAGATATCTTCGAAGCTTTTTATGATGATGATATTAATAAGGCATTGTTTCACGGACACACCTTTACAGCAAATCCTACGGGTTGTGCGGCTGCTCTAGCCAGTTTAGAGTTGTTAAATACTCCCGAGATGCAAGCTAATTTGGTTCGGGTAAATCAAAATCATTTGGATTTTCAAAGTAAAATCATGAGACACTCTAAGGTAACAACTACGCGAGTCTTGGGAACTATATTTGCTTTAGAAATCAAAACAGAGGGTGAAGCTAGTTACTATGGATCATTGCGAAACAAACTATATGATTTTTTTATTGAAAATGGTGTGATTTTAAGACCTGTTGGGAATATTGTTTACATATTGCCTCCATACATCATCACTGATGATCAGTTGCAAAAAATTTATCAAGTAGTAGAAGAGGTCTTAGAAATAGTATAAGTTCTTGAAGATTTTTTTTCTTAATTATAAATGAAGTCACAAAAAGCTTCGAAATTGTTATTTAGGCCTAAACCTTAGCAAACTTTGTATAAAACTTTGCGACCTTTGCAATCAAATCAATAGTACCTTGTCACAAATTATATCCATTACAGCTCTGTCGTCAGTTTCTCCATTAGGTAATAATCTTAAAATAGTATGGGAGAATTATCTAAAGGAACAACACTGTTTTGTAAATAAGGTAATTGATAAATCACCAGCTTTTGTAGCGCCTTTGGATAGCGTTTCGGCTGCTAAAGTGGAACAATTAAAACAGTCTGATCCAAAATATAAATTCCTTGACAATTCAGTTTTATATGCTATTGAAGCTTCCCGAGCCGCAATACAGCAAGCGGGCTGGGGTGAAAATGATGTATTCGGAATCAATATTGGTTCATCACGTGGTGCAACTGATTTGTTTGAAAAACATCATCAAGAATACTTAGAAACAGGAAAGGCACAAACACTAGCATCACCAACCACTACTTTGGGCAATATTTCTTCGTGGGTAGCACATGATTTACAAAGTACAGGACCTGAAATTTCGCATTCAATCACTTGCTCTACTGCTTTGCACGCTGTTTTAAATGGTGTAGCATGGCTGAGATCAGGAATGGTTGATAAATTTTTGGTTGGAGGTAGTGAAGCTCCATTGACTGATTTTACAATTGCCCAAATGAAAGCATTAAAGATTTATTCCAGATCTAATGAGTTGTACCCAAACCGCGCTTTAGATTTAGATAAAACACAAAACACCATGATTCTAGGCGAAGGTGCAGGAGTTTGTTGTCTGGAAATGGGTAAAAAAGAAAACGCATTAGCATACATTGAGGGAATTGGCTATGCCACTGAAATTTTAGAGCATAATATTTCCATTTCTGCTGAAGCTGTTTGCTTTCAAAAATCGATGGCAATGGCTTTAAAAGATACTACTTTGTCAGATGTTGATGTAATTGTCATGCATGCGCCAGGAACTATAAAAGGGGATTTGACAGAGTATAAAGCGATCCAAAAAGTCTTTGGCGAAAGCCTGCCATTATTAACTACTAATAAATGGAAAATCGGTCATACTTTTGGTGCATCAGGAATTCTAAGCATGGAGTTTGCCATATTAATGATGCAGCACAATACGTTTGTGGGAGTTCCTTTTGCGAAAGGGCAACAACAAAAAAGACCGATACAAAAAGTTTTAGTGAATGCAGTAGGTTTTGGTGGTAATGCGGTAAGTGTTTTATTGAGCCTCTAATTCTTTTACTTTTTCATAAATCAAGTTGCTTTCAAATCCTTTTCTTAGTAAATAATCACAAAATTTCTTTCTCTTTTTTTGAAGATTGGTTTCTTTGATGCTGTCCCAGTTTCTTATGGCTATTTTTTCAAAAGTATCTAAATATTCTTCATTTGATATTTCTCTTAGCGCGAGATTGATGTTGTATTGACCAATGTTTCGGAATTTGAGCTCATTTACAATTCTGTTTTTACCCCAAAATTTTATGCGATGCTTTCCTCTAGCAAAGCTACAGGCAAACCGACTCTCGTTCAAGAAATTATCCTGTATGAGTTTGACAATGATGGTGTCTATTTCATCAGAATCCATTTTCATTGTTCGCAGTTTTTGAACTACTTCGTCATGGCATCGTTCCTGATAAGCGCAATAATGCTCTATCTTTTTAATAGCTTCTTTTATAGAGAATACTTCTTTCATGATTGAGGTTAATTTGTAAACAAAAATGCAACAATAGTATCTAATAACCTAGCGGAACAGTTTTTGTAAAAAGTAACTTTATGTGATAACCTTACATAAAAAAAGATGTGATTAAGCTATAAATTGTTTAGAAACAGATTTTAATGGCAGCGATTCCATTCTAAATCCGATTGGTAAAATTATTCGTAAATAGGATTAAGTTTAAAACAATTTTCAAGTCATTTTAAGAGATATCGAGGAGCATTTTTTTGCATCAAATTTTAAATTTATTATTTAGATAACCTTAATTAAATGGCGGCTTTGATAAGGCATTACTAATGTTGAATTTAGAGCACTTCATCGTTAAAACAAGTAGTATATCGATTAATTTGTTTTTAATTTAAAACGTGATTGTATATTTCAAAAATTTAGATTTTATTAAATTCTGACCCCTAATATAAAATAAGATTAACCTCTCATAATAATACCACATGAATAAAAAATTACTTTTTTTAATAACAGGTTTAATGTGTTTTTTATCGAGTTATTCACAATGCGCGTATACAGGAACACCGCTTACATCTGTAGGGAGTATAAATACATTTTGTATTGATAATAATAATAATACAATAACAACTCCAAGCGTAAGAGCAGGTCAATTTGTGTTAGTAAACGTTGTGCAAGGTTTTAGATATCGTTTTTTGGTTGGAGATGTATTTACAACTGATAATGAAAATTTAACAATTCTTAATGCTGCAGATAATTCTAATGTAGGAGCAGTAGGATTTGCATCAGGAGCTAGTGGCGCTACAATAGCAGATTGGACTTCAACTATTTCTGGTCAAATTAAAGTGCTTTTATCAAGAGGAGCATGTGTTAATGATAATACAGCGGGTGGGGTGTTAACCTTACAGTTTTTAGGAGGAAGTAACACTTTTGACAGTCAGACTACTTTTGGGACTAATCAGTGGGTTGGTCATGTATACAACCATGTTGATGGTCCACCACCAGGCACTGAAAACTCTCCTACCTCGCCAGCTACAACAACACCGTTTACAGCAGCGAACTATGTTGGTTATTACAATGTTGTAACAGAGGCTTTTAGTGAAGATTTTATTGGAAACACAGCTTGTTTTCCGGTTTCAAGTAACGGAGCAATAAGGACTAATATTTACACAGAATTGTTTAGCGTTAGATATCGAATGAGGTCTACAAAACCAGCAGGTTGTTATATTTTGAATGTAAATGGGGATGATGGGGTGCGAGTTTATGTAGACGGAGTACTAGTTTTTAGTAAATGGAAGCAACAGGGAAATACATCTTATTGTAATAACTTAATAACCCTAAATGGAAATAGCGATATTATTCTAGATTACTACGAACATCAAGGAGGAAATGTTCTTGGTTTTAGTTTAACCCCTTTTGATGGATCAGGTAATGCTATAACAAGCCCGTCAAATGTTAGTGTTTGTTCAAACACTACTGCTAACATTGTAGCTACAGATTTTAGTACTTGTTCAGTAGGTGCTAATGGGGGCACAACAGCGGTATATCAATGGCAATCTTCTGCAGATGGTGCTACTTTTACAAATATTTCAGGTGCTAACGCAAGAAATTACACAGCTCCAGCTGTATCCGTTGCTCCTGGGAATCCAAATAATGTTCGGTATTTTAGGAGGGTATTTAGGCCATCTACCTTAGTTGCTGGATGTGAGTTTTTTTCAAATGTAGTTACAGTAACTACAAGTGGAGATAGGCCTAATGGACCAGGTGCTATTTCAGGTAGTTTATCACAATGTCAGACTACTTCTTCAATTTATAGTATTGCAGCAGTCACAAATGCTACATCTTATACATGGAGTACTACGGCTACCGGCTGGACAATAACTCCAGCAGCTAATGGATTGTCGGTTTCAATTGCTTTTGGGCCAACAGCCACATCAGGAAATCTTATAGTTTTTGCCTCTAATGGATGTGCGCAAAGTTATAGCAGTTCATCTGTCAATATACAGGTGGGAAGTTTGCCTGCAAGTGCTACAATATCTGGAACTACAGCAGTATGTGTTGGTGCACCTGCTCCAGCAATAACAATAACCAATCCACAAACCTATGGAGTTAATGTCACCTACAATATTAATGGTGGTACGAATAATGTAGTTTATGTAGGTCCAAGTTCCTCAATAAATTATATAACAGCATCAACAGCATCAACGGGTGTATTTGTTTATAATTTAGTCAGTGTTGCAAATGGTGTGGGTTTTTCAAATTGCTCAACTAACTTAACTGGGAGTGCAACTGTAACAGTAGGAGCAGTAACTGGCAATCAGGTGTCGTATGGTAATAATTCTTGGATAGGGTATGTTTATCCAGGTACAAATCCACAAAACAGTAATTTTAGTACAAATTATGTGGGTAGTATTTCTCAGACTGAAACATTTGACTTAAATCTTGATAATGCTCCTATTTCTGGGACAGGTATCTGTGGTTCTTATGCTGACAATTATGCTGTCCGTTTTAAAATGAATAGGAATTTACAAGCTGGTTGTTACACTTTTACAGTGGGTGCTGATGATGGGTATCGTTTGAGTTTAGATGGAGGTACAACATGGGTTATACAAGACTGGACTACTCATGCATACGGGGAGAAAACATACGATGCTTACCTAAGTGGAAACACCAACTTTGTTTTAGAGTATTTTGAAGCTGCGGGTCAGGCAAGAGTGCGATTTGCGTCATCTTTTGTATCTCTTGAAAGACCTACTGTAGGAACAAGAGTTCAGCCAAATTGTAACACTCCTACAGGAAGTGTTCAATTAACTGGTTTGCCTTCTGGTTCTTGGACGTTGATAAGAAGTGGTTCCTCAAGCCTGTCAATTGGCGGTACAGGTTCAGAAACTACAATATCCGGTTTAGCACCAGGCACCTATCAATTTGCTGTTAAAAGTGGGAGTTGTACCTCATCTCCTACCGGAAATGTGGTTATTGATCCCGTAACTACTACTACATATACAGGATCTACATGGTCAGTATCACCTACAATTGATATGATAGGTGTTGTCAACTCAAATACGCCAATAACGGCTAATGTTCAGCTTTGTAACTGTACTGTTAACACGGGTATAAATGCAGTTGTGTCAACAGGAGTTAGTTTAATACTTCAGGACAAACTTACCGTTAATGGTACACTAACCTTTCAAAATAACGCTAGTTTAATACAAATAAATGATGTTGCTAATATTGGTAACATAACCTATATAAGAGAGACAACACCGATAAAAAGATTTGATTATACGTATTGGTCATCTCCAGTTCTAGGCCAGAAGTTAATTGATGTTTCACCTAATACTGACCCGGGTAGTTACTATTCATTTGATCCTTCTACGGATAATTATTTTTCTGAAAATCCGCAAAATCAAATGAAAAGGGGAGTGGGTTACATCATTAGAGCTCCAGAGGGCACAGCAATGCCTCCTACACCGCTTGGTTCATTTATAGCATCTTTTATTGGCGTTCCTGATAACGGACCCATATCAGTTAGTGCTGTTGTACCTAATAAACCTTATTTGATAGGCAATCCTTACCCATCAGCGATTGATGCAGATGCGTTCTTAGCAGCAAATTCTAAAGCGCTTTTTGGAACCTTATATTTTTGGACACATAATACTGCTCGTGGCGAGAATGTAAGTAACCCAGGAACAGGTTTTTATGCCTATTCAGCAGATGATTACGCTACTTACAATACCACAGGAGGAGTTGCTGTTGCAAAGAGTGATCCGAATAAAGCAGTAACAAACCCTTATAGGCCAACAGGGAAAATTGCCGCAGGACAGTCTTTTTTTGCTGGTACTCTAGAAAACATGACTAGTTCGACAATTGTTTTTAACAATAGGATGCGCTTAGGTGCCCTCAACGCAATCTTAGATAATAGTCAGTTTTTTAAAATTGCTTCAAAGAAGTCAAATACTGCTTCAAGTTTTGAAAAACACCGTTTATGGTTGAATCTAACCAATACACAAGGTGCTTTCAAGCAAATGCTTGTGGGTTATATTACAGATGCTACAAATAGTTATGATACCACATATGATGGTGTAAGTTATAATGGGAATAGATTTGTAGATTTTTACAGTGTTAATGACAACAAAAAATTAACGATACAAGGAAGAGCTTTGCCTTTTGAGGAAAATGACGAAATTCCGTTAGGGTATAGCTCAACAATTGAGGGCACTTTTTCAATAAGTATAGATCAAGTTGATGGGTTATTGGCTTCTAGAAAAATTTATCTTGAAGATAAAATTAAAAACACAACGCATAATTTAAATCAAGGGCCTTACACTTTTGAAACCGCTAAAGGTGTTTTTAACGAAAGATTTGTATTGCGTTACACTGATAAAACGCTAGGTGTTGATGATGTTGATGTTAAGTCAAATCAAGTTCTTGTTTCAGTAAAGAATAAGGTAATCAAAGTAGACTCGGGAATAGAGTCTATTGATAAGATTTATGTGTACACTGTATCAGGAACTGCTATCTATGAAAAACAAAAAGTAGATGCCTTGACGTTTTCTATATCAAGTTTGCCTGTAGCTCAGCAAGTGTTGATTGTAAAAACAGTTTTACAAAACGGAAATGTAATCACTAATAAAATTGTCTACTAAAAAAATACACATTGAATATTTCATATAAAAAAACTCCATTTCTTAAGAAATGGAGTTTTTTTATGGGTAAAAATAATATGTAACTTGTTACTTTTCTTTTCCAGAAGCTTCAAGGTTTCTTTCTATAGTGTGTCCTGGTCTTGACCATTTAGGTTTTTCTCCAAGAGGTGCATATTGAGAGTCTTCGGCCTCTACTGTTTGAGGTTGTGAAACTTTCGTAAATGGTTTTTGAGGATTTAAACCTAACATTTCAAACATTTTCATATCCTCATTTACATCAGGATTAGGTGTTGTTAATAATTTGTCACCTGCAAAAATAGAATTGGCACCCGCAAAAAAGCACATGGCTTGACCTTCACGGCTCATATTCATTCTACCTGCTGATAGTCGTACTTGAGTTTCTGGCATAATGATTCTGGTAGTGGCTACCATTCGTATCATTTCCCAAATTTCAACTGGTTTTTCTTCCTCCATCGGAGTTCCTTCAACTGCTACTAGCGCATTTATTGGCACCGATTCTGGTTGAGGATTTAATGTAGAAAGCGCGACAAGCATACCAGCTCTGTCTTCAATGCTTTCTCCCATTCCTATAATACCACCGCTACACACTGTAACGTTAGTTTTACGAACGTTTTCAATGGTTTGTATGCGGTCTTCAAAACCACGTGTAGATATTACTTCTTTATAATATTCTTCACTAGTGTCAAGATTGTGATTGTAGGCGTATAATCCTGCTTCAGCAAGGCGTTGGGCTTGATTTTCAGTGATCATACCAAGGGTACAACAAACTTCCATGTCAAGTTTGTTAATTGTACGAACCATTTCAAGAACTTGGTCAAATTCAGGTCCGTCTTTTACATTTCTCCAAGCAGCTCCCATACAAACTCTTGATGAACCACTAGATTTTGCACGTAATGCTTGTGCTTTTACTTGGCTTACAGACATTAAGTCGTTGCCTTCAATCTCAGTGTGGTAGCGGGCTGCTTGTGGGCAATAACCACAATCTTCTGGGCATCCACCAGTTTTTATAGATAATAGTGTAGATACTTGAACTACATTTGGGTCATGATGTTCTCTGTGAATAGTGGCTGCTTCATAAAGCAAATCCATCAAGGGTTTGTTATATATTGCGATTATTTCGTCTTTTGTCCAATTGTGTCTTTTAATGCTCATCGATACATATTTTTGATGCATCAAAAGTAGTTAAATTGTTCTAAAGTAACAATGCTTACCTTTCGAAAAGAGAAAAGCAATTCGTTGACTCAAAATTTGTTTGAAGTTGTTTACAATAAACGTAAAAACATACTAATTTACCTCTCAATTCAGTACTTTGCTGGATTTAAAAAGTTAATCATTACTGTTCCTTTACTTATAAAGAATGTTTTTTATGATTTTGCTCCATGTTTATCGCTGGAGTATCGGGTATCCCAGTACAATAACAGCATAAATGTTACTATGACAGCTGAGCTGATTCCTTCAAATAAAAGTGAAATGGAATACGTCATAACGGTAGGTTCTCCACCAAATAGAAATGTTTTTGATAGTGATCCAATATAGGCTTCTCCCCCTTTTGCATAGCTGTATACAATAAGTGCTGCAATGCTAAGAATAACCCCTGTGAATGCAGTTCCAAAGGCAGATGCAGCATTAGAAACCAAAACTATGTTTCCTTCAGCGTAATTTTCTTTTAAAGTTTTATTGGTGCCATAAAAAATAAAAAGGACATTAAAAACTCTCAATATAGGGTTGTCTGCTAATCCTAGTAGCTCCATCACTAAAAAATAAAGGCCTATTCCTAAAATAATAATCAATCCGTTTAATAATTCTTTTGGAAGTTTCATATTGCAAATTTTTAAATTAATATATCATGTTGATAAACAAAGTGTAACACTCAAATTTAATTAAAAAATGTCAATAAATATGTTAACCTATTATTTTTTAAAATAATTTTTTGCAACTATTTTATCTTTTTGCAATTGTTCTTGTAGTAATTGTATGGAACTAAACTTTTCTTCGTCTCGAACTCGATGTAAAATTGAAATTTTTAATTCTTGATCGTATAAATCAGCCTGAAAGTCTAAAAAATGAATTTCTATTGACTGTTCTTGGCCGCCTACAGTAGGGTTTGTGCCTATGTTCATCATGCCATTTATAATTTGAGAATTGATACTTGCTTGTACAAGATATACTCCGTTTTGTGGTATCAGCTTATAGTTCTCTTCTATTTTGATATTAGCGGTAGGAAAACCTATAGTGCGTCCTAGTTGTTTTCCTTGTACGACAGTCCCCGTAATAAAATAGGAATAGCCAAGATAGTCGTTGGCAAGTTGTATCTTCCCATTAAGAATTGCGTTGCGAATTTTTGTTGAACTTACTGAAATTTCATTGAGTTCTTGTACAGATATTTGAGCTACGTCAAAACCATATTCTTTTCCAAAATCTATTAAATCATCAATATTAGCGGTCCTGTTTCTCCCAAAACGATGGTCATGTCCAATGATAATTTTTTTAATATGAAATTTTTCTACCAGTACTGTTTTTACAAATTCCTCGGCGGTTAATTGTGAAAATGCTTCGTCAAATGGGTGAATGACTAGGTTTTCTATCCCAATTTCTTCCAGTAATTCTTGTTTTTCCTGAATCGTATTGAGTAGTTTAATGTTGGAGTCTTCTTGTAAAACCATTCTTGGATGGGGAAAGAAAGTAAGAACAACACTTTCATACTCTTCATTAGGCGTATTTTGCGTGAGCTTTTGCAGGATTTTTTTATGACCTATGTGTACACCGTCAAACGTGCCAAGTGTTAGAATTGTTTTTTTGGTAATCAGGAAGTCGTTTATAGAATGAAAAATCTTCAAAGCAAGTGTTTTATAATCGTGCAAATTTAAGGTATCTTATTTAAAAGAAGCGGTATGACTAATTGAATTATATATAATTTTTTATTAAAATATAAAAAATGGGATTTATAACAGTAAACGGCTTAATTTTCTATTATTTTACTTAAATTATTAAATATTTTGAAGCAACCATTACCATAAATGCTTTAATTTTGAAGCTTAAAATCACGATATTATGAAAAAAATTATACTATTTTTTATAATTATTTTTTCCAATACTGCAATCTATGCACAAGATGGCTCTTTTTGGAAAAGAATTGTTCAAGAGAAAGTTACATCTTATGATAGAATTAATGATAAACCGTTTGCTGAAAAGCAGTTGTTGTTTAATTTAAACGAAGTTGCAATAAAAAAATCTTTAGAAACACTTCAGAATAAGACTTCAAAACAGAGCAGAATTGAAATTACGATACCCAACATGAAAGGTGAGTTAGAAAAATTTTGGGTTTGGGAATCTTCTAATTTTGAACCCGAATTGCAAGCACAGAATCCAGATATAAGAGCTTACAACGGAATTGGGATTACTGATCGAAAAGCTTCGTTGTATTTTAGTTTGTCACCAAAAGGTATTCAAACTATGATTCTTAGAGGGGAAAGCGGCTCTGAATTTATAGAGCCTTATTCGAAAGATCATACTGTTTATGTTCTATTTGATTCTAAAAGTAGAGTTCGCGGAAGTTTGCCTTTCACTTGCAAAACAGAAGATGTAGCTTTGAATAAAGAACTTTTAAACAAAACAGGTAAAATAGCTGCAAATAATAAAGTTTTCAAAACGTTTAGATTAGCGTTGTCTTGTACTGGCGAGTATACCGCATTTCATGGAGGGACTGTTGCAAATGCTTTGGATGCCATGAATGCTACCATGACAAGGGTTAATGGTATTTTCAATAAAGATTTAGCCATAAAACTGAGTATTATTGCCAATAACAATCTTATAATTTACACGGATGCCGCTACAGATCCGTATTCAGCTTCCACAGAAGGAGCAGCGGGTACATGGAACTTGGAATTGCAAGAAAATTTAACCGCTACAATAACAAATGCTGGTTATGATATAGGTCATTTGTTTGGGGCAAATGGTGGTGGAGGAAATGCTGGTTGTATAGGTTGTGTGTGTGTAAATCCTAATAATGTTGTTCCTGAGGGAAAAGGAAGTGCTTTTACTTCGCCAAGTGATGGTATACCTCAAGGAGATACTTTTGATATTGATTTTGTAGCCCATGAAATGGGACATCAATTAGGAGCAAACCATACGTTTTCTTTCGATATTGAGGATACTGGTGTTAATGTGGAGCCAGGAAGTGGTTCTACCATTATGGGGTATGCAGGAATTACATCGGGTTATAATGTCCAAAATAATTCAGATGATTATTTTGCTTATGCAAGCATAAAGCAAATACAAGATAATTTATCGTCTAAAACCTGTCCTGTAAGTACCCTTCTTACTAATAGTCCACCAACAATCAATGCAGGTATAGATTACACTATTCCTAAAGGGACAGCATTTATCTTAAAAGGTTCTGGTTCTGATTTGAATGGTGATGTGATTACTTATTGTTGGGAGCAAAATGATACGGCTATAAATACAGTAGACCCTGCGGTAAACGAAGATGGTAATTTCAGTTTTGCATCACCTACAAAACGCTTTGGGCCAAACTTTAGATCTTTTTATCCAAGTAGTTCACCGGTTCGATACATGCCTGCTTTAAGTTCGGTTTTGGCTAATGAATTAACAACGACTTGGGAATCCGTTTCTACAATTGAAAGAGCCTTAGCTTTTACTTTAACGGGAAGGGATAATGCAGCTCTTGGGACAGCACAAACAAATACAGATATGATGATGGTAAACGTAAGTGGAGCAGCTGGTCCATTTGAAGTGACATCACAAAATACTGAAAATTCAAGTTGGTTGCAGGGATCAACGCAAACAATTACATGGAACGTAAATAATTCTAATACTTTAACCGGTTCTGCGAATGTGAATATCAAACTTTCAACGGATGGTGGATTAAATTTCAATACCGTTTTGGCTGCAAATACTCCGAATGACGGCTCGCAAACAATTATGGTTCCAAATGTAACGGCTAGAGATTGCAGAATCTTAATTGAGCCTACGGCAAATATTTATTATGCAGTAAACAGTACATCTTTTGCAATTGGGTATTCTGTTGTTTCATCTTGTAATACGTATGCTTTTGCTACACCGTTTTCCATACCGGAATCTGCAACATATCGTTCTGTAACAACGGCCGTTCCAGCTACAACTGAAGTGATTTCTGACGTGAATTTAGCTATTGCTTTTACTCATACTTATTTGAGTGATGTGCAAATAGAAGTGCTAAATCCACAAGGGACTGTTGTGAAATTATTTGAAAGAAGTTGTGGGTCAACAAGCAATAGTTTGATATTGAGCTATGATGATTTGGGAGTTGCTCTTGATTGTTCAGTAAAAACAGCCCAAACCGTAGCGCCATTTGAATTATTGTCTAAATTTAATGGGCTGAGTCCGCAAGGAAATTGGACGTTGCGTGTACGTGATTTAGATTCCGGTGACTTTGGTACAATAGATTCAGCATCAATAACAATTTGCACAAAAACATACACCTTAGCAACACCGGATTTTGAACTCAATGATTTTGTTGTTTTTCCTAATCCAAATAAAGGGAATTTTAATATTCAATTCACCACCAAATCCGATGCAGAAGTAAAGGTGATGGTTTATGATTTATTAGGAAGAAAGCTTTTTGAAAATGACTTTAAAAGCAAGTCAAATTTTAATGAAAATATACAATTGAAAAATCTTTATCCAGGAGTTTATATGTTAACAGTTATTGACGGAGATCGAAAACAAGTCAGAAAGATTGTAATTGAATAAGTAAAATAGAATTACTAAAAAAGGGAAGTGTTTTTACAAACATTTCCCTTTTTTTATTTTCCGTTAAAGGAAGTCATGGTGTTTTCTAATCCTGCAGTACCAAAAGATTTTATAATCTCTGATCCTATTTCTAATCGTTCCGGAAGTGCAGTTTTTTCAGTATCGTCCCAGTCACCAAGGACATAATCAACTTGTTTTCCTTTTTTGAATTCATCGCTTATGCCAAAACGGAATCTTGCGTAGTTTTGTGTGTTTAGCACCAAGTTAATATTCTTAAGTCCATTGTGTCCACCGTCACTTCCTTTTTGTCTAATGCGAATGGCTCCAAACGGCAGATTTAAATCATCTGTAATGACTAGAATGTTTTCAAGCGGAATATTCTCCTTTTCCATCCAATATTGAACCGCTTTCCCGCTTAAATTCATATAAGTGTTGGGTTTCAAAAGTAAAAAGGTTCTTCCTTTAAATTTGTATTCAGCTAGTGCGCCAAGTTTTACGGTTTCGAAAGAAACTCCTTCTTTGCGGGCTAGAAAATCTACGATTTTAAACCCGATGTTATGTCTTGTGTTTACGTACTCAGCCCCGATGTTGCCTAGTCCGACTATTAAAAATTTCTTCATGATGGTGCTACTGTGCTCTGATTTTGTGGTTGCGAATAGGTTTGAAATCCATTTTATCATGGTACAAAAGTAAGCTTAATTCAATAAAATGACTATGCTGTAGCTAATATTTTAAGGGTTTATGTGGCTCATGTCTAAGATGCAAAAAATAGTGTGTAATAGCCCCGATTGTAGTGAAAATCCTTTTTGTACGCTTCTTTTGCGTACAAAAAGATTGCAACGGAAAGCGGGACAAAATAGGTGTAGGAGTATTTTAGCTGCTTCTTATATATAAAAAAAATAAAGGCAAAAAAAAGCGCCAGTTGTGTAACTGACGCTTTCTTGAATTTTGATTGAAAAAAATTATTTTTTCTTTCCTTTTGCAGGAGCTTTTGCTGCTTTTGCTGCTTCTTGAGCTGCTTTCATAGCTGCACGAGAAATCTTCACTTGACAAATAACAGTGTTGTCTGGGTGCATGATTTTGAAGTTTTCAGCTGGTACTTTAGTAACATATAATTTGTTACCCATATCAAGTGGAGTAATATCAGCTTCAACAAAATCAGGAAGATTTTTAGGAAGCGCTCTTACTTTTAATTTACGGTTGTTCATACGTAAATCACCACCTGCCATAACACCTTTAGATTTTCCAACAATTTTTACAGGAACTTCAATAGTAATTTCTTTGTCTTCAAAGATTTGAAAGAAGTCAATGTGTAAAATTTTGTCAGATACTGGGTGTACTTGAATGTCTTGAAGTACAGCGTTGTATGATTTTCCGTTACCAAGATCGATCTCAACTGTGTGAGCGTTTGGAGTGTAAATCAAGTTTTTGAAAGCCATAACTTCTGCTGAGAAATGAACTGCTTGATTTCCTCCGTATAATACGCAAGGAACCAATCCAGCATTACGTAAGGCTTTAGTAGCTACTTTGCCCACGCTTTCTCTTTCTGATCCTTTAATTGTAATCGATTTCATTGTAAAAAAAATATAGTTATTAAATAATATTATTATTTATTTGGCGTCAAGCTTTTGGCTTTCAGCACTCGTTATAATATATGGCATTTGACTCAGCGCCTAGTGCATTACATTATAAATTTTCCGCTTATTGAGTTGTTGTGGTGAACCATGTGCATTACCTCAGCAAATAGAGGTGCACAACTCAATACGCGTATTTTGCTTGATGTTTTCTTTAACGGAATTGAATCTGTTACGATCAACTCACTTAATTTTGAGTTTTCTATTTTTTCATAAGCATCGCCTGATAATATAGCGTGCGTACAAATAGCTCTTACACTCAAAGCTCCTTTTTCAATCATCAAATCTGCGGCTTTCGCCAATGTTCCTCCGGTGTCAATCATGTCATCTACCAAAATCACATTACGACCTTTAACCTCACCAATTAATTCCATGGTATCGATTACGTTTGCAACTTTACGCTGCTTGTAACAAATAACCACATCTGATTCTAAAAATTTAGAATACGCATAAGCTCTTTTTGAACCTCCCATATCAGGTGAAGCAATCGTTAAATTGTCCAGTCCTAAGCTTTTTACGTATGGTAAAAAGATAGTTGAGGCAAAAAGGTGATCTACAGGTTTTTCAAAGAAACCCTGAATTTGATCTGCGTGCAAATCCATGGTCATTACTCTTGTTGCGCCTGCAGCATCTAGTAAGTTTGCTACAAGTTTAGCTCCTATCGGAACTCTTGGCTTGTCTTTTCTATCTTGTCTTGCCCATCCAAAATAAGGAATCACAGCTGTTATATGTCTAGCTGATGCACGCTTTGCAGCGTCAATCATTAACAGTAATTCCATCAAGTTATCAGCAGTAGGAAATGTTGAGCATACTATGAATACGCGCAATCCTCTTATAGATTCCTCATAAGAAGGCTGAAATTCCCCGTCACTATATTTTGATGTAGTGATTTTACCTAGTGGTATCCCGTATTCTTTTGCAATTTTTTCAGCAAGATAAACACTTTGTGAACAAGCAAAAATTTTAGCTTCTGGCTCTAGGTGTGACATTATTGTGTGTTGTTTTTATCTTTGGTTGCAAGATAGTTTTGACTTAAGCGGTTGCTTAAACTCAAAACAAATCTATTTGCCTAAGATGTAGTTAGTTGTGTGTTTCGTTTTTTAACGAGGTGCAAATTTATAAAATATATTTAACACTGAAAGGAAAAAATTAAGTATTTTTAGTTGAACATTTAATTAATTTTTTTACATTTGCACCGTGTTAAAGGAAAAGATAGTTAGATACCACTAAATATCTCTTTATTGCGTGAAGCGACTGTTGTCGTTTCTGTCTGCTAAGCCCGGATGGCGGAATTGGTAGACGCGCTGGTCTCAAACACCTGTGGGAAACCGTGCCGGTTCGACTCCGGCTCCGGGTACTTAAAAGCCTCTTAATCGATTGATTAAGAGGCTTTTTGATTTTTAAGGGTGGCTAAAAGGGTGGCCAGATTTTTCTCAAAGTTTATCAACTTTATTTATATGTTCTTTTTGTTTTATTCAATATTCATTTTTTAAAAATTGATTTAAATGGATTTAAAAAGTGAGAAATCGTCATAAGTGAACGTTTTACTTTCTAATTCAGGCGTAATTCCTAGCTCCTGACCTCTTCTAATGGTCCTACTTATTTCACTAATAAGATGTAATTTTGTCTTTGCTCTTTAGCAAATTACATGCATCAACTTATTTGAAGTATCTGTTACATTTCCTGAATATATTTCATTCCAATGAGGAATATACCTAGATAATAAACCATAAACTTCGATGGTTACTAATACTTCCACTTTAATTCCAAAACAGTTGTCAATGATTGCACCAGTATCTCTCTGTAAATACTTTAAAGGCTGCAATATCATTTGGAATATTAATTCGGGATCATTTAATCGTTCTTCGATATTTAAAAAAAATAATTCTTTGTTTTCAACTTATTCGGGAAACCTACTGCAATCTATTTCAACGGCTTCTAAAAATTGGGAAAAACAATCAATTAAATAATCAATTCCTTCTGATTATACTGATTTGATTTAGTTAATAAGTCTTAATAGATTTCTTGGCTAAATATTTCTCTTAAAATTGAGTACTTGTATGATTTCTAAAAAGGTTAATTAGTTCAGAAGCCCATCGATATCTTGTTGCGTGTATTTTAGTATTGGGCTGTGTTAGAAATAAACGAGAGAGTTTATACTATATCTTTTCTTAATTCTTAGATTTTGGTGGAAGTCCTGAGTCATCAAAATGGACATGTGGTTAAAAGGCTCTTTGTTTGTCGGATATACAATTTATTAGCCACCATTATTGAACAAGGACTTAAATCTTATCCTCTGGAATAACTTAATCAAAATAATACCAAATCAATATCTGCCAACAAGCTGTCTAACTTCATAAAAGACGAACAGTTTAATCAAAATCTTTCTAATAGGTCTTGATGATTTTGCCAACAAAAAATTAAGGTTAAAAAGACCTGATAAAGCCTATACCCAATTGTTTGCCGTTGTAAAAAGGTGCAATAGCTGATATACTATTTTTTTCTTTGGATTTGAAAATCTTTTCCTGTATCCATGGATTGATCCAATAAGCAATTTTTGTACTTAAAATTCCAATTCCCGCACCAGCAAGAACATCAGTTAACCAATGCCTGTCATTATAAATTCTAAAAGCTCCGGTTCCTGTTGCTATAATATATCCCGATATCCCGTACAAAATTGAAACATCTTTGTATTCTTGCCAAAGGAATTCTGCTCCTGCAAATGCTGTAGCTGTATGTCCGGATGGGAAAGAGTTGAATGCGGAACCGTCAGGGCGTTCTACTTTTGTAATTGATTTTAAACTTAGTACAGAAGCTGACATAATTATGTAGGAAGTACCTAATATAATCGTTCTATCTTTAAAATTATGCTTTCCTTTCACACCAAATGCGTTTAAACCATAAACTGAAGTTGCTGGGAGATATTGTGTAAAATCATCAATGGTAATTTTGCGGTCAATATTTTCATTTACCTCTTCTTTTATTTGTGTGTTAAAGAGTTTTAACTGATCACTTTCAATACCAACTATTCCATAAGCAATTAAAAGAGATGGAATAATTACTTTTTTGTAGTTTAAACTTAATTGCTGGTTGGTCATTGGAGTTTTAATACTATCTGTATCAATTTTTTGAGCATTAATGATATTCGTTAAAAAAACAAAAACGCAGGCTATTTTCATTAAATTATTCATATTGAAATTAAATTTTAAACTATTATTTCTAATCCACTTTTTATTATCATAACTTCTATTTTATTAGTTTTAAAATTGTGGAATTCTCCATCAATTTGAATGTCTAAAAAGATTTTATCTGGCATTTCAATACTTATCCTTTCTATTAATTTGTGTTGCGCTTTTTTGAATTTTTCAATTTTATTTGATACAACACGCATGCCTAAAATTAGTTTATCAATAAAATTTAGCTTAGAAACTATAACTAGATCTAACTGACCATCATTTAAATTCGCTTTTGGTGTTAGACTCATTCCATAACCCATTTCATTTGAATTGGAAATAAAAAGCATGAAAGCCTTTGTATTTATAATTTGATTATTAAAAGAAATTATCGTTTGCATCGGTTTAAACTGAATGCTTGAGGCTATTGACGCCCGAATATAAGACATCAAAGTTCTCTTACTGTAACTCTTATGTTTTTTTATAATCAGTGCATCAATACCAACTCCCACGTTGCTAAAAAAATAATGGTCATTTACTTTACCAACATCAATGAACTGTGTTTTCCCCTTGCGTATAATTTCTGTTGCTTTCTCTAATGCTTTTGGTATACTTAGATTAGAAGCTAAACCATTTCCAGAACCAACAGGAATAATTCCTAATTTTATTTTGGTATTAATTAAACATGATGCTACTTCATTTATGGTTCCATCACCTCCACATGCAACGATACAGTCAGGATTATTAACAATTGCATTTTGAGTAAGTGTAATTGCGTGTGTTTTATAGTTTGAATACTCTACTTCAATCTTATAAATGTCCTTTGGAAAATACTTTTCTAATTCGGTTTTACCAATATTATGTTTTCCACTACCTGATATTGGATTGACAATAAAATGAATGTACTTCATTATTTAAGCAATTTGTTGGTAAATAAATAATCGGCAGTTTGATACCAAGATATTGTTTCGTCAAGAAATGTCTTGTTCATTTGTAATGGTTTCAAACTATTATCTACTTTATTCCATTTATAGAATGCTTGTTTTTTCTGGTCGGATAAAATCATTACCTGGTCTTTTTTCATTAGGACTAATTTTCTGTAGGTTCCTAACAAAGCTCTTTCTTCAAAGTTTGATTGTAAAACATCTTTTCCAAAGAAATCACTTTGATAACTCCAATTCATCAATGTGAAAAATGTTGGAAAAACATCTATTTGAGAACATAGCTTATTCACTTTTTGGTTACTATCTTCGGGAAAATTTACTATAAACGCCGGAATATGATAATTGGCAACATCTATTTCATCTTTACCTGCACTACTAGCGCAATGGTCAGCAATAATTATAAAAACAGTATTCTTGAACCAAGGTTTGTTTTTGGCTTTTTCAAACATTTTCTTGATGGCATAATCAGTATATTTTACTGCACCTTCACGACCAGTTCCTGATGGAATATCAATCGCATTATCGGGATAAGTATAGGGTCTGTGGTTGGAAGTTGTCATTACAAAATTGAAAAATGGTTTGTTGTTTTTGTAATGTTCATCAGCCACTTTTAGCATTTTAGAGTAAATGTCATCATCGCAAATTCCCCAAGCATTTTCAAA
>NZ_QKNZ01000027.1:29068-44011 GCF_014156605.1 Flavobacterium sp. SOK18b | reverse complement strand
ATTTATAATTTAATTTTTAGCTTTTCCATGACCATTATTTCCTTTGTCTTTTTTATTGTTTTCGTGATTTCCTTGTTCGCTTTTGTAATTTTTATTGGCTTTAAATGAACTTGAATTATTCACTTTGTAAACTCCAATATTTTTTTGAGGTTTACCTTTGTACCCTTTATAATATTTTGTTTTGTGTGTTTTAAAATTAGCGTAAGGAGTTTTACCACGATAATCATTGAACACTACCTTGTATCCATTATATAAGTTATAGCTTCGATATTGATTGGGTAGATTTCTAGATCTGATCCATCCACTATTACCTAAAAAAATAAATTCTGTTGCTCTAACGTCATAATAAGCTTCAATATCTGGTAAATAATAATAGTCTACTGCTGAATATCCTGATGGTCCCCAAGCTGGAGGTGAACCGATATTTACATTTACAGATACTTGTGCTTCTATGGAAAAGGAACACGTCATAAAAAGTATTCCAATTAGTATTGTTTGAATGGTTTTCATAATTTAAAATTTATTTAATTGTTTTAGTAATATAATGTAGGTATAATGGAAAAAAAAAGAGGAAACGCATTTACGTTTCCTCTTCAAATCATTAAAATTTGCTTTACAAAAGCAATATAAGTAAAAGAATAATTATAATAATAGCTCCTACAGATAAATAGACACCATTCCCCGTAGATTTTAATTCTGTTTTTATAGCTCGAACTTCTTTTCTTAGCTCTTTTTTTTCTGCTCGACTCATTTCTGATTTGTCCATTGCTTTTATTTCATCAAGACGATTCAATAAAACTTTAACTTCTGCAGGAACTTCTTTTGGAGTAGAATAAATTGTAGTTGGATTTTTTTCAGCGGCAAATACTTGTGTTGGTAGCACACTTAATGACAACACCATCATCATTAAGTAGAAGGTAACTTTTTTCATTATTATTGGTTTTAGAAGTGATTATTAAGATAACAAATATAAAGTATTAAGACACAGTTGATTTACATAATTTGAAATATAAATTGTATAATTCACACTCGATTTTTGATGTTAATTTATTTTTTTTGTTTGTTGATTTTCAATTATTTATACTGTACAGTTCTTGGTTTTGCTAAATCAAAATCCTGCAATCTAAAATCAGTTGTTTCGACTGCATTTGTTTTAAAAATTGAACTCCCATTGCCAGGTATTGTTGGGTAATAGGATAATGAAATTTGGAAAGAACTAAAAACAAGGTAATCGTTATTGATAATGAATCCAATACTCAACTTGGAATAAGCTTTGCTTTCTAAAAAGCTTTTTGAGCTGTTACCTAGCCCTGCAATTGAGTAGTTGATAAATGGATTCAAGCGAAATCCCCAAAGATTCCAAGGGGAGTATCCTTGAGTTTGTAGTGTTAAGATAGCCTTTTGAGTTCCATAGGCTGCCATAGTAAAACCACTAAGCCCGTAATTTTCATTTATTGATAATTGATCACCGTAGGCATTAGCTCTTTTAGAACCAATTATTACCTGAGGTTTTACAAATTGTCTGATTTTCCACTTACCAATTGTCATTAAGTTAGTAAAATAGTTGGCTTCAAAAGTAAATGCAGTTTGCATCGTATTTGAGTTTTCTAAAAATGTTCCAAATTCAAAATTGGTACTCAAAAAGCCCCATTTATAAAAGTTACCAAAAGACGCACGAGAACCCAGATACATACGTCTAGCATTATTTTTGTATTGATATCCACCTGTTAATGCATAGATTCTACCAATAGGTATATCCTCAATTATACCATATTGAAATATGTATCGATCTCGAACGAAGGTACGTGACGAAATTCCTACTCCAATTAAGGCCAGTTTTTCATTAGAATAAAAATCTTCGGGATCATATACCGCTGTAGGACTTTCTGAATATTTTAAATTCATAAATCGGCTCGTTACAACAAGATTTGTAGTTCGGTCACCAACCGAGTTCCCTTTAAATAGCTTGAAAGCGCGCCCTAGCCATAAGTCATGTGTATTGTATTTAAAATTTTGAAATTCAAAAACAGCATTCAAGTCAGGAAGAGAATCTTTTCTAAACTGTTGATCTAGATAAATTCCGCCTGCCCATTTTGTCAAAGGGGAATAAAAAGGCCGTTCAATATTTATACTTTTGCCATAATAACCGTCTAAATCTATTTGATACCTTACTTTAGTGTTTATGAAAGTATTTTTAATATTAGGAATACTATACGACACATCATAAGCAGTTTTTGAATCACTAAATTGATTTTTGATCTTATTTTCAAATTGATGTCCTGACCCTAAAAAATTACGTTCATTAATTTCAATATTCATTTTTGAACTTGAAAGTGATCCTTTTGGAATAATACTCCAGGAATCTAAAATGCGAATAGAAATGTCAACGGAATCAGGGCTATTGGCAATGCTTTGCGGAGCCACATCTACGCGGTTTACGTATCGTTGCGAGCGAATCAATCGTTCAGATTCTCTTACAAGTAAAGAATCAAAAGGTTTGTTTTTTTTAATTAAAAGTAAATTTAAAATGGCTAACCTATTGGTTTTTAAATGGATTTTATTACCGGTTCGCTCAGCCCAATTTTTTGGTTTTTTTGAAGTGTCAACATCAGAGTATCCAAATGGATCTAAGGTTACAATGTTTATTTTTCGAATAATTTTACCTTCGTAATCGGAATATTGTTTCTGTACTTGTTTAGTGCTTCTGCTTTTTATAACAGAAGATCTAAAGATTAGTTTGTGCATTACCTGTGTAAACTTGGTCTTTTTAGAAAAGTTTTTAATGTTGGAATAGATGGCAGTACTATCCTTTGCAGTTGTTTTTTTTTGTGCAAAAGTCAACTGTGCTGCACAAAGAATAAGCAAGAATAGTAAAGTTTTTTTTGGGGTACTCATTTTATAAAAATCAAGGGTATAGTTGACAGACTGAAATAACTACCCCTCAATCAATGATGGGGTAGGCATAGGATATAGAAACTAAAACTTATTGATCTATTCTTTAGTTTTTGAGGGGTCAATTTCAGTTGTAGTTTCTGTAAACATTGGAAGTTGAACCTCTGTGATTATAACATTGGGTTTTGACTCTTCCTCTGAATCAAAAAGGGGTAATTTTATGTTACGCCACGTGTATGTTTTGGGTAAATGATCACCCATAAGGTAACCCCAAGGCTCTAGTGTGTCTATTCTGTCGAAAATTACTTTCAAAACAGCCAATATAGGCAGTGCAAGAAACATTCCAGAAACCCCTGCTATGGCACCACCAATAATGATGGCAATAATAGATATAAATGCATTGATTTCAACTTTTGAACTTACAATTAACGGTACCAAAATATTGTTATCAATAAGCTGAACAACTACAGTAACTGCGATAACACCAACTATTATAGATAAATCAGGTGTGCCTGTTAAAGTGGCCACGATACTTAAAACACCCGCAAAAAGAATTCCTATGTAGGGGATTAAGTTTAAAATTCCGGTCATCACTCCTAATAATATGGCATATTTAACACCTATTAACATCAATCCAATTGTAGTCATTGTGGCTACTAATATCATTTCTATAATTAACCCCACGATATAACTGTTTATAGCAATACGTATGTTGGTCAATATATCTTTTAGTTTATGATGGTGTTCTTTATCAACAAGTTTTGATAAAAACATCAAAAAGTGGGTTCGGTATAATAATATTAAAAAAGTGTAAATAGGTATTAGGGTTAAATTTACAAGAGTATCTGTAAATGACATCAATGTTGTGCCCAAAATCTCTTTTCCTTTTTCTAATGAATCTTCGGTTGCAGTATCAATATACTGTTTTTGTTCTCTAGAACTTACATGAAACGTATCTCTAATGAAACCTTGAATATTAGAAAGATGGATGTTTATGTTTTTCTCAATCTTATCAAAATCTTCAGCAAAATCACTTATTTGATAGGATAAAAAAACAAAAAGTCCAATGAAGAACAAGATGAATAAAATGACTACAATCATTACTGCTAAGACGTTGGGAAACCTAAGTTTTAATTTTAAAAATTGAGCAATTGGATATAATAAGATCGCAAACAAAAACGACATTATAATGGGAACAATTATATTTTGCCCTATGTAAAATATAAAAATCAGGGCAATTAAACCCAATGTGATAAAAGTAAGCTTTGCGTAAAAAGGAAATTTTAGTTCTTCATTCATATAGAAGTAGTTTGAGTTGTCTTACAAATATATAAGAACAAATTACAGTACAAAAATCAATAAAAAACCTTAACCAGTAATTACATCATTACATCAAATGATTACAATATTATCACATAATAAATTCTTGTTTCCCTTTACTATAAGAAACTATTAATCTGTAAATTCTTGATCAGCATATTTGTTTTTAATAATCGAAATCCCTTTTTGCAGTAACAAATTGTTTGGAAAAATGATTTTTTCACCTTCATCGGTCAATAAAAAAACATGAAATGCCCCTATGTCCTCAATCTCTGCTTGAATTGGAAAATCTTTATCATGAATTTTTATTACATCTCCTATTTTGAATGGAAATGAAAAAAATAAGATAATTCCAGAGGTAATATTGCTTAAAATAGACCATTGCGCAAACATGGCTACACCTACAACGGTAGTAAATGAAGATAACGCAATAATAATATCTTTGGGTTGTACTCCCCAAACAATAATCAACGCAATTACTACTAATATATTGATGAACAAATGAAGGTATTTGATCACTAAATTAGTTCTGTGCTCAATTGTTAAATTAGACTTTGCATATCTTCTCACAATTTTTGTTGTGACGTATCTTAAAAAAAAGAGTAATATACCTATAATTCCTGTAGCTATAATTTCTTTAGAATATTCGTTTACCAATTGAATTAACATAGGCTTTATAATTTTGAAAGGTACTCGTACACTTTATCTGTAGGCATTCCCATCACGTTAGCATAAGATCCTTCAATTCTTGAAACTCCTATAAAACCAATCCATTCTTGGATTCCGTAAGAACCAGCTTTATCATACGGTTTGTAATTTTCTAAATAATAGGCAATAGCTTCATCACTCAGATCAGTAAAAGTAACTTTTGTAACTTCATGAATTACCTCTATTTTTTTCGATGTTTTAAAACATACCGATGTAATTACTTCATGTGTCGCATTCGATAAGGATTTTAAAATTTCAAAAGCATTTTCTTTATCTTTTGGTTTACCCAAAGCTTTACCTTCATGCCAAACAATGGTGTCACTAGTTACTAAAAGTTCATTTTTATCCAATTCGTTTTCAAAAGCCGATGCTTTTAACACAGCTAAATAATCAGTTATTTCGTGCGCTTTTAATTCAGGTGGATAAACTTCTTCTATTTCTTTGAGTCGTATTTCAAAATCGAGATCTAAATCTTTAAAAAATTGTTGGCGTCTTGGCGAACCTGATGCCAAAATTATTTTGTAATCTTTCAGTTTGTTTTTAAGCATTGTACTTGATGTTTATTCGGATAATAGCTGATGATAAGATTCCAAAAAAGAGTATCCATTTGAGTACAACGCTCAAATTTTTAAAATCTTTTGTTGCGTTTGCAGTATATATTTTAACAATAAAAAATAATAAAGGCCCTACCACAAATAACAACAAATAAATAGTTACAAAATACAAATTTAATAAGTAACTGTTGATATAATATAATATGGCTGCAAGAGGAATAAAGCTAAGGGCAAAAACAGTTTTTGCGGCTCTAGACTTTCCTATTGCAATAGGCAGCGTGTACATACCTTGATTAAAATCACCATCATTATCCTCAATATCTTTGGCAATTTCTCTAATAAAATTAATCATAAAAGCAAAGACAGCGTAGTCAAGAAGTATTGAAAATAAAATACCCATTTGCTGTTTATTATCAGGTACGGTGGCAGGATATAAATCAAAAACACCTATAATTACAACACTAAAAGATAATAAAAGTGCTACAATTACATTGCCTATAAGTAACATTTGTTTCAAACTTGTTGCATAAAGGTAGAGCGTAGCTGCAATCAATACAAAAATTGAGGCAAAACCAGGTTTAGAAATTACATTTGAAAGATAAAAACCTATTCCTACACCCACAATTGTGAGTCCCACATATAAATTGTAAGCTTGAGATTCAGAAATGCTTTTTCCAACGGTCATTCTACTGGGTTTGTTGATGGCATCTGTACCTTGATCAAAAATATCATTTATCACATAGCCACCCGCTGCAATGCATACAGAAGATAAAACAAGCAAAAGGTATTGCCAATCTTGAAGTGCCAATGTTACATTTTCGAATTGAAAATATCCAAATCTAAAAACGAGTTGCATCAAAGCAAGCATGAAAAGATTCTGGTATCGAATGAGTTTTAGATAGTGCATAATTTTAATTTTAAAATCATTTTAAAACTAAATTGATTTTATGAAGTATGGGTATTAAAAATGTTTTTTACTAATCATGATTACCTTCAAAATGGGTATTCCATTTTCCTTGAGTTTTCATAACTTGTTCAATAACATCTCGTACAGCTCCTTTACCACCATGTTTATGAGATATATAGCCTGAAATGGTTTTTATTTCTGGACTCGCATCTTGCGGGCAGGTAGGCAAACCTACTAATTTCATGACATGATAATCCGGAATATCATCACCCATGTATAATACGTTTTCAGGTTTTATTTGGTACAAACCGGCATATTCATCAAAGGTTTCAACTTTATTAGGTGTGCCCAAATAAATATCGGTTATACCTAGATTTCGTAAGCGTACTCGAACACCTTCGTTACTTCCGCCAGAAATAATACACACCTTATATCCGCTTTCTACAGCCGCTTTCATGGCATATCCATCGCGAATGTTCATTGTTCTTAACATTTCACCTTCATTGGTCACAAAAACTGATCCGTCTGTAAGCACACCATCTACATCAAAAATAAATGTAGTGATATCATTCATTATTTCCTTATAACTTTTTGACATTTTCTTGTATAGATTGGGTTAGAATTTTATAAATGTTTAAATATTTTTTATGTGCCAAAAACGTTTCATGCGCTTCAATGGTTTTTTGGTCGTTCCTTTTTGCAGGCCCAGTTTGGGCTTCTTGTGGAGTTAAAATTTCAAGTTTTTGAACAGTTTCAAAAATTAACGGCTTCAAAATTTCAAAAGGAATTTGGTTGTCCTGACAAATTTCTTGGCTAATTTGGAACAAATGATTGGTAAAATTATTGGCAAATACGGCAGCAACATGCAATGCTCTTCGTTGTTCTGAATTGATTGCATACACTTTTTTAGAAATAGATTGTGCTATTTTAAGAAGGATATGATAATCTGGTGCGTTTTCACTTTCAAGACAAATAGGTATTTTAGAAAAGTCAACTTTTTTATTTTTTGTAAAAGTTTGTAAGGGATAAAAAACACCTTTTCTATTGTCTTCATGGATTGCGGTAAGTGGAATGCTACCTGATGTATGTACGACTAATCGGTTTTTAAAAGGGAGCTTTGCCGAAACTTCTTCGATAGCATCATCGGCCACACATATAATGTATACATCAGCCTCGGCAAGGGAATTAAAATCATCTGTAATTTGATTCCAAGACAGTAGGTGAGACAGTGCTGATTTTTGTCTTGTGTAGACTTGTATTAATTCAATTTCTTTGTTTTGTTCCTCAACTTGAAAAGCCTCAATTAAATGTTGAGCTACATTTCCAGAACCTATAATAACTACTTTATTCATCAGACAAAATTAGAAAAAAAAATATAAAAAAAAATCAATTGGAGATTACTGTAAAAATGTAACAGTTTGAAACCGAAAATAAATGTTTTTCTCTCTTAACACCACCTTAATTTTGATTTAATTAACAAATGTCAGCTAAAAGTACTCAACATTTTTAAGTACTTTTGTGGCAATTTTACAAAACATAATCTCCTAAAAATGGAAAAAAAAATAGTTTCTTTTTTGTTTTCTACACGTTTGATGGCTTTCTTGTTTATAGCATATGCAGTTGCTATGGGTACCGGAACTTTTATAGAAAGTAAATACAATACAGATACTGCAAAAATCTTGATTTACAATGCTTGGTGGTTTGAGGCCATTCATGTCTTTTTTGTGATTAATTTTATTGGTAACATCAAGCGATATCAATTATTAAAAAAAGAAAAGTGGGCTACCTTATTGCTCCATTTGTCGTTTATTTTCATCATTGTAGGTGCATTTGTAACGCGTTATATAAGTTATGAAGGAGTAATGCCGATTCGTGAAGGAGCTGCTGAAAATCAGATTTTTTCAGAAAAAACCTTTCTTACCGTCTTTGTTGATGGCGAATACAAAGGCGAAATGAGGCGCAGAGTTTTTGAGGAAAAAGTGCTTTTATCTCCTGCTACAAATAATGATTTTAGTATCACTGGAAAATTTGCCGATACCCCATTTGAAGTGGAATATGAAAACTTTATAATGGGTGCCAAAGAATATATAAAACCAGATCCAAAAGGAATTCTTTACTTAAAAATAGTAGAAGCTGGTGATGGTGGAAGACACGAACATTTCTTGAAAGAAGGAGAAGTTCAAAACATTCATAACGTTTTGTTTTCACTCAATAAATACACTGATGGCGCTATAAACATTACCACAAATGGTAAAGAATATACCATTCAAACTCCTTTTGAAGGTAACTTTATGCGTATGGCAGATAAGTTACAAGGTAAAGTTACCAAGGATAATGCACAACCCTTAATGATGCGTTCTTTATATAGCATAGGCGAAATGCGTTTTGTATTTCCTGATCCTGCCGTAAAAGGAATTGTAGACTATGAATCGAATAATGATTTTAAAGCCAAAACGCATGAAGATGCTATTACGTTTAAAATAAAAGCAGAAGGTCAGGAAAAAACAGTTACTCTTTTAGGTTCAAAAGGAAAAGTAGGGGAGTCCAAAACAGTTAAAATTGGAAAAATAGATTATTCTTTTTTCTACGGAAGCAAAGCCTATGTATTGCCTTTTAAAATCAAATTGAATGATTTTATTGCTCAAAAATACCCTGGAACTGAGAAAAGTTATTCTTCATTTGAAAGTAAAGTAACGGTTCAAGATAAAGAGCCATTTGATGCCCGAATTTATATGAATAATGTTTTAGATTATGAAGGGTATCGTTTTTTTCAATCGGGATTTGACCCTGATGAAAAAGGAACTATTTTATCCGTAAACCATGATTTTTGGGGTACTTTGTTAACGTACATCGGTTATTTTATGTTGTATTTTGCTATGATGGCTATTATGTTTACTAAATATTCAAGATTTGCTGATCTAAAAAGAAAATTGGATGTTGTGAAATCTAAAAAAGCAAAATTATTAGGGGTTTGCCTATTGTTTTTTAGTATGAGCGGCATGGCTCAAGAACACGACCATGCTGACCATGAAGGTCACGCACATACTGAAGCTCCAGCAAGTGAGGCAGCCGCTAGTGAAAAACCAGCACAACACAGCAGTCATTCTAAGAAAAAATTAAGCCAAGAGGAGTTAAAAGCGTTGATTACTAAATACAAAGTGTCTGAGGCTCATGCTGCTAAATTTGGTAGATTAGTGATTCAAGATGGTGGTGGAAGAATGAAACCAATCAACACTTTTTCATCAGAATTATTGCGAAAAGTAAGCCAGAGTGATTCTTATAATGATATGAATTCAGATCAAGTTTTCTTATCAATAACTCAGTATGCTAGTTATTGGATTGAGATTCCTATCATTCATTTAAGAAAAGGAAACGATAGTATAAGAAAAATAATTGGTGTTGATAGCAAAGCAAAGGTTGCACCGTTCATAGCATTTTTTGATGAAAAAGGGAATTACAAACTTTCTAAATACTTAGACGAGTCTTATAAAGCTGCTAATCCAAATCAATTTGAAAAAGATTTTATCGATACAGACAAAAGGGTAAATCTTATGGAATCTGCTTTGAGTGGTCGAATCCTTAAAATTTTCCCGATTCCAGAGGATAAAAACAATAAATGGGTTTCCTTTTTAGAATTGAATGAGGCTGGTTTTAAAGGTATGGAAGCAACTTATACCAAAAATGTGTTGCCATTGTATTTTGGTTCATTAGCAACTGCATCTACAACAGGAGATTTTAAGACTGCTGATGAATTAGTAGAAAGTATTACTGGTTTTCAAAAACGTTTTGGTAGTAAAGTAAGACCAAGTGAGGACAGAATCTCCTCAGAGATAATGTATAACAAATATGATATTTTTAGCAAATTAACCACTTGGTATATTTTAGCAGCTATTGCAATGTTGTTTTTTACCATTTTACAAATTTTCAAAGAACGTAAGTGGTTGCAATTTTCTGTAAATGGAATGCATATAATAATAGTTTTACTTTTTATTTTACATACAGTTGGGTTAATTGCAAGATGGTATATTTCTGGACATGCACCTTGGAGTAATGCTTATGAATCTATCATTTATATTGCATGGGCAACTATGTTTTTTGGATTGGCATTTGACCGAAAATCGAAACTTACTGTGGCTTCCTCAGCGTTTGTAACTGCAATGATTTTATTTGCAGCTAACTTGAACTGGATTGATCCCGAAATTGCCAACCTACAACCTGTTTTGAACTCGTATTGGTTAATGATTCACGTTGCGGTGATCGTAGGAAGTTATGGTCCATTAGCTTTAGGAATGATTTTAGGAGCTGTAGCATTATTGCTAATTATGTTTACGAATGAAAAGAATAAAGTAAAAATGGATTTAAACATTCAAGAAATTACTTATATCAATGAAATGGCTCTAACAATTGGACTTATCATGCTTACTATTGGTAACTTTTTAGGCGGACAATGGGCTAATGAAAGTTGGGGTAGGTATTGGGGTTGGGACCCAAAAGAAACTTGGGCTTTGATTACCATTATGGTTTATGCTTTTGTAATTCATGCTCGTTTTGTTCCTTCATTGCGTGGAAAATGGATTTTTAATCTAATGAGTATGTTTGCTTTTATCTCTACATTGTTTACGTATTATGGAGTGAATTTTCACTTAGTAGGATTACACTCGTATGCAAGTGGCGAAGCACATTCACTAAGTTGGATTTGGTATACAATTGGGGGCATTGCATTATTTGGTGCTTTATCCTATCCAAAATATAGAAAGTATTATAAGAAATAAATAGCAATGCTATTTATTGAAAAGGGTTTAACTTTAGTAGAGTTAAACCCTTTTTTTGTGCCGTATATCACCTTGAATCTTTATGTATTGTATTTTTTGGTTATTTCAAAATTGTACGTCTGGTGATAGGCTGCTAATAACCTTTCACTTTGTATCTAAAAAGAAAACTTTCGATTTTATATTGTGTTGTTAATCATGTATTTATAATATGTAATTATACACTTGTTAATACTTATTATTTCCGATTAAATGCAAATTTTATCGTTGAAATACATTTTATTTATGTAATATTGTATAAAATATTATATTTATGAGGTACTTACTTATATTATTTACGGTGACTTTTCAAGGTCAAGTTTTACATCATCAAATGATTTCTGCACAAGGTGCTTCCAAAAAATTAACAGATGGTATTTCAGTTTCACAAACGATTGGCCAAAACAGTAATGTTGGGACTTCAAGTTTTGATTATGTGATTCAGCAGGGATTTCAACAGAGTTTTTGGGGAAAGTATATTGCCTCAAATCCACCCGAGGAAATAAAATTTAATACGTATCCCAATCCATTTATTCAAACAATAAATTTCGAATTCTCAAAAATTGTTTCAGATGATATTGAAATAAATGTATTTGATATCAGTGGTAGGTTAGTTTTTAATCAAAGTAAAAAAGCAGAAAATTTCCTCTTGACTGTTTTGCTTCCGTTTTTATCAAGAGGAGAATACCTAGTTCGCTTAAATACTTCAACGTTTTCAGTATATACCAAAATCATAAAACTATGACAAAAAATTACGCTTCTTTATGTGAGTACTTAGCAACATTTTTCCGAATAATGAAAGTAAATTTTTTGTCTAAGTATGCTTTTATTTTTTTTCCGTTTGCTGCCGTGCAAAATTTTCCTTTACTCTTCTCCGAATTTTCGCAACAGTTTCTTCTTATTCAATGCAGAATTTTTAGAGTTTTAGCCAATAAGAATATTCAAAATAGCAATGTGAGTTATGTAATGCTTCCCATTGTGGTGGAACTTCCAAAAGTTCTATCGAAAACGTGTAGGCAATTCTAATTTTTTTTTAGAACAACTTCAATCTTATTTTTTTAAAATTTATCACATTTAATGAATCAAATTATGAAAAAAATTATTTTGCTCTTCATCTTTTTTCTTTGTGTAAAGGGTTTTGCACAAAGCAATGGAATTACCTATCAGGCCGTTATTTTGAAACCCACTAATAAAATTTCTTCAGTAACTAGTGAAAATCTGCCTGTAGCAAACAAAAACGTATGTATGCAATTCCAGTTTGTAGATGAGTTTTCAAAGATCGAATACCAGGAAGTTATTCAAACCATGACAGATCAATACGGGATGGTAAATCTTGTAATAGGTACAGGTGCTCGTAATGGTGGATATGCCTCATCTTTTGATAATATAGCATGGGTTGCTGCTCCAAAAAGATTGGTAGTGAGTATCAACATTTCGGGCGATTGTTCGTCATTTACTGAAATTAGCAATCAACCGTTTACTACTGTTCCGTTTGCTTATGCTGCAACAAATAGTACGAATGTAACAGGTGTTGTAGCTGTTGAAAATGGAGGTACGAATGCTACCACTATTTTAGGAGCAAAAACGACATTGGAACTTGATCAAGTTAATAATACATCGGATGCAGCAAAGCCAATTAGTGATGCTACGAAATCTGCACTCCAATTGAAAGAAGAGATTGCCAATAAAAGCACTAATTTTACTCAAGATGGAAGTTCAGACGTTAAGTTTCCAACTGTAAAAGCAGTTAAATCGTATGTGGATACAGGAATAAATACTCTATTTACAGCAACACAAACCGCTTTAGATTTAAAAGCGAATTTAGCTTCGCCAACATTTACAGGAACCGTTTCTGGAATTGACAAAACAATGGTTGGCTTAGCAAACGTTGATAATACTTCGGATGTAAACAAACCTGTTTCGTCTGCTGCGCAAACTGCCTTGGATTTAAAAGCACCATTGAACTCACCAACTTTCACAGGAACCGTTTTTGGAATTGATAAAACGATGGTTGGATTGTCAAATGTAGATAATACTAGTGATGCCATCAAGCCAGTTTCAGCTGCTGCTCAAACTGCTTTAGATTTAAAAGCGAATTTGGCTTCGCCAACTTTCACAGGAACCGTTTCAGGAATTGATAAAACAATGGTTGGCTTAGGCAATGTCGATAACACTAGCGATGCCAATAAACCTGTTTCTACGGCTGCTCAATCAGCTTTAGATTTAAAAGCAAATTTAGCTTCACCAACTTTTACAGGAACGGTTTCGGGAATTGATAAAACGATGGTTGGACTTGGAAATGTGGACAACACCAGCGATGTCAACAAACCTGTTTCGTCTGCTGCGCAAACTGCCTTGGATTTAAAAGCACCATTGAACTCACCAACTTTCACAGGAACGGTTTCAGGAATTGATAAAACGATGGTAGGATTGTCGAATGTGGACAATACCAGCGATGCGAATAAACCCGTTTCTACAGTAACTCAAACCGCTTTAGATTTAAAAGCAAATTTAGCTTCGCCGACTTTTACAGGAACTGTTTCGGGAATTGATAAAACGATGGTGGGCTTGGCAAACGTTGATGACACCAGCGATGTGAATAAACCTGTTTCAGCAGCTGCTCAAACCGCTTTTGATTTGAAAGCAAATTTAGCTTCGCCAACTTTTACAGGAACGGTTTCTGGAATTAATAAAACAATGGTTGGCTTAGCAAACGTTGATAATACTTCAGATGCAAACAAACCAGTTTCTACAGCAGCACAGTCAGCTTTAGATTTAAAAGCGAATTTGTCTTCACCAACTTTCACAGGGACGGTTTCAGGAATTGATAAAACGATGGTTGGACTTGGGAATTTGGACAACACCAGCGATGCGAATAAACCTGTTTCAGATGCTGCGCAAACCGCTTTAGATTTAAAAGCCAATTTAGCTTCACCAACTTTCACAGGAACCGTTTTTGGAATTGATAAAACGATGGTTGGATTATCAAATGTAGATAACACCAGCGATGCAAACAAACCAGTTTCTACAGCAATACAATCAGCTTTAGATTTGAAAGCAAATTTAGCTTCACCAACTTTTACAGGAACGGTTTCAGGAATTGATAAAACAATGGTTGGTCTTGGAAATGTTGACAACATCAGCGATGTAAACAAACCAGTGTCTACAGCAACACAATCAGCTTTAGATTTGAAAGCAAATTTGGCTTCACCAGCTTTCACAGGAACCGTTTCGGGAATTGATAAAACAATGGTTGGATTGTCGAATGTAGATAATACCAGCGATGTAAATAAACCAACTTCAGCAGCAACACAATCAGCTTTAGATTTAAAAGCGAATTTGGCTTCACCAACTTTCACAGGAACCGTTTCTGGAATTGATAAAACAATGGTGGGATTGTCGAATGTCGATAACACCAGCGATGCCAACAAACCCGTTTCTGCTGCTGCGCAAACTGCCTTGGATTTAAAAGCAAATTTGGCTTCACCAACTTTTACAGGAACGGTTTCGGGAATCGATAAAACAATGGTAGGATTATCGAATGTAGATAACACCAGCGATGCGAACAAACCAGTTTCTACAGCAACACAATCAGCTTTAGATTTAAAAGCAAATTTAGCTTCACCAACATTCACAGGAACGGTTTCAGGAATTGATAAAACGATGGTTGGATTGTCGAATGTGGACAACACCAGTGATGCCAATAAACCAACTTCAGCAGCAACACAATCAGCTTTAGATTTAAAGGCAAATT
>NZ_QKNZ01000027.1:0-29029 GCF_014156605.1 Flavobacterium sp. SOK18b | reverse complement strand
TTAAAGGCAAATTTAGCTTCACCAACATTCACAGGAACCGTTTCTGGAATTGATAAAACAATGGTTGGATTGTCAAATGTCGATAACACGAGCGATGCCAACAAACCTGTTTCGTCTGCTGCGCAAACTGCCTTGGATTTAAAAGCGAATTTAGCTTCGCCAACTTTTACAGGAACGGTTTCGGGAATCGATAAAACAATGGTAGGATTATCGAATGTAGATAACACCAGCGATGCGAACAAACCAGTTTCTACAGCAACACAATCAGCTTTAGATTTAAAAGCAAATTTAGCTTCACCAACATTCACAGGAACCGTTTCTGGAATTGATAAAACGATGGTTGGCTTGGCGAACATTGATAATACTTCTGATGCGAACAAACCTGTTTCAACTGCTGCGCAATCTGCCTTGGACTTAAAAGCGAATTTAGCTTCACCAACATTTACCGGAACGGTTTCAGGAATTGATAAAACAATGGTAGGACTTGGAAATGTGGACAACACCAGCGATGCCAACAAACCTGTTTCGTCTGCTGCGCAAACTGCCTTGGATTTAAAAGCAAATTTGGCTTCACCAACTTTTACAGGAACGGTTTCAGGAATCGATAAAACGATGGTTGGATTGTCGAATGTCGATAACACGAGCGATGTCAACAAACCTGTTTCGTCTGCTGCGCAAACTGCCTTGGATTTAAAAGCGAATTTAGCTTCGCCAACATTTACAGGAACGGTTTCAGGAATTGATAAAACAATGGTTGGCTTGTCGAATGTGGACAACACCAGCGATGTGAATAAACCTATCTCAGTTGGAACACAATCGGCATTAGATTCAAAAGCACCATTAAACTCGCCAACTTTCACAGGATCACCTCTAGCACCAACTCCAACCGCAGGAGTTTCTAATGGCTTAATAGCAACAACAGAATTTGTAACTAATGCAGTGGCTACTGCTTCTGCAAATACGAGTTCAAATCTTGTAAATTTAACTACAGATCAAACAATTTCAGGAGTTAAAAGTTTTAGCGTTGATGCCATTATTAATGGCGTTACAGTAGGTAGAGGGAATTTTAATGAAAACTCTAATACAGCTGTTGGACTAGGAACTTTAGCAAATAATGCTGGGTATTCTAATACTGGATTAGGTAGAGGGGCATTAGCCTCAAATGGGGCGGCCGGAGGAAATACTGCATTGGGTTATATTGCATTATCAAACAATGTTTCAGGAACAGACAATGTAGCCATAGGTACTCAATCATTACAGTCGAATATTTCAGGATCACAAAATACTGCCATTGGTAAAAACGCAGATGTTGCCGCAAATGGAATTTCTAATTCGGTAGCAATTGGCGCAAATGCAATAGTTACCTCTTCTAATACAATTCAATTAGGATCAGATGGTAGTGGTTCACATGCAGCTATAACTGATGTAAAAACTAGTGGTGTTATCACTGCAGCTTCGTTCAAAGTAGCTGGAGGAACAGCCGCACAATTTTTAAAAGCAGATGGTTCGGTTTCAACGGAAGCTATTATGGAAGTTGCAGACGAATTTAGTGCAACTGCGGCTCAAACTTCATTTACTTTAACGCAAACTAAATCACCCAACAGCAAGGTTAAAATGTATATCAATGGAATACGAATTAGTAATACTGCATATTCCGTATCAGGAAATACATTAACTTACATACCCTCTAATAACGGATCTTACTCGTTGTCAGTAAATGACCGAATTCAATTTGATTATTTTTATTAATAGCAGCTTCTAAAACCAAAACAATATGAAGTTTTTTATAAAAATTGTTTTTATTCTTTCACTGTTTTTTACATTTCAAGGAAATGCACAAAATAGTTTGGATATCTTAGGACTGAGCATTACTGATCCAGCAGCTGTTGCTTTCAGCTTAAGAAAATTAAGTAGTTCGTATACTGGAAGTGCCATTCAAGTTCGTCGTAGTTTAGACAACGCTACTTTAGACATTGGCTTTAATGGTGATGGCTCAATAGATTCTGCTGCAATATTAACATTCGTTGGAATACAAGATGGATATGTGAGTATTTGGTACGATCAAAGTGGGAATAATAGACACCTTATAAAACCAGATTTAAGTCAACAGCCTAGAATTGTATCAAACGGAACCTTTAAATATATAGGGACTAAGATTGCAATTGATTTTTCGGGGAACAAAGGCTTGGTTTATTCTGGATCTTTAAATTTGGCAAGTGTTACAGCTGTAATACGTTCAGAAGCTACTAACTGGCCAGGTTATCACTGTATTCTAGATGGAACTCCTAGAATTGGGGGAATATTAGAAAACGGAGGAACTAATTTTCATTCTAATGTGTCTCCTGTAGCTATTTGGAGAAACGGAATTTCAAAATTGATTTCGAGTTCATTAGGGCCTACAAATGAAAGCATGGTATTGTCAATTACTACCAGTACGGATAATTTGAGCCAAATTTTTATTGGTAATTATGATGGTGGATCTAATGGTGGATCTATTTTGCAAAACGAAGCTATTGGTTTTTCTACGTTAAATACGGTAGGAGTTAGACAATTATTAGAGTGTAATCAAGGAAGTTATTACGGAATTCCATTAACGTTATGCACAACAGCAATCCTAACTAGTCCTTCACCACTAAATAGGTTTGAATGTAGAGGAACCGTTGCGGTCCCATTAAGCGTAGAAGCTACAGGTCAGAACCTAACTTTTCAATGGTATAGCAACACCATTCCAAGCACTGTGGGTGGTACATTAATTGCTGATGCTACTGCAGCTACTTTTATTCCACCAACCGTAAATAATGGCACTACATATTATTATGTTGTTGTTTCTGGAAGTTTGGGTTTACCAGCGGTAAGTCTCATTTCGGGGCCTGTAACCGTTGAGGAACTAGGGCCTGTTACAATAAATCCAGCTTCAGTTACCATTAATGCGGGAGAAACGGCTACCCTTACAGCATCTGGAGCAATTACTTATTCATGGAGTAGCGTTTTATATACCCCATTAGATCAAGTAACAACTGCTAAGTTGGCTGTTGGATTGCGATTGCTAAAATCTAATTATACGGGATTTGCGGTTCGCTTAAGACGTGCAAGTGATAACGTTGAGGCTGATTTTGGCTTTTTAGGTAAAAATCTAGATACAGCAGCAATTGATTCTTGGCTCGGAGTTTCAGCTGGATATTGTGTAAAACTGTATGACCAGTCAGGAAATGGAAATGACATGGTTGCGCCTTCAACTAGTGCACAACCACTTTACGTTGCATCTGGATTAAATTCAAAACCTATTTTAAGGTTTAATACGTCACAAAGTATTAAAAATAGTTTTAATTTTTCTGCTCCTTACTCGGTTGTGTATACAGCAAAACAAACAGGACCTACTAGAGGTAGAGTTTTAAATGGTTCCAATAACAATTGGCTTTTAGGATGGTGGGGAGGAAGTAAAAGTCAGGCCTATTTTGAGGGTTGGGTTTCACAAGAAAACGGAATTCCTGCAGACAATAACGCTTATGTATATTCAGGAACAGGAAACGGGTCAGCGTCATTCATTTTTGAAAATAGTATAGTTAAAACGATTTCTCAAAATGGAGGTAATGGCAGTCCTAATGGGTTACGAATTAATGAAAGTGAACCGTCTGATGCGGATGTTGCAGATATTTTTGCCTTTGACTCCGTACTTTCAGAAGTAGACAGAATAAAGGTAGAGCTAAGCACAGGAAACTATTACGGAATTTTTCCAAATATTCCCTTGGGACTTACAGCATCTATTGATGTATCTCCAACTGAAACAGCAACATACTATGTATCTGGTTTTTCTTTAAATGGTGCTTGCGTTGTAAACAATTCAGTAACAGTAACAGTTTTAAAAGATCCAAACCTTAGTAGTTTTGGAAATGTAACCAAGACTTTTTTTGACGGATTTTATACTATCACGCCACCAACAAGTCAAAGTACAGGTAGCATTTCATATGCAAGTAGTAATCCTAGCGTTGCCACCGTAAGCGGATCTAATGTGACAATAACAGGTTCAGGAACTACTACAATTACTGCTACGCAAGATCTTACTGGGACTCATTTTGCCGGAATTATAACTGCATCACTAACGGTGAATAGCGTTACTGTACTAACAAGAAATGGAAAAATTTCTACTTCAGATGCTAATTATGTGAATAAAAATGGCGCTTTAAGCACAAGTAATTCTTTAACACCTTTTGGCAACCCTGTAGCTACAAAATCAAACGATGGGTTAACACAAGCTTCAGCTGGAACTAGTGCTTTACAAATAAAAACAGATTATCCATCTGCAACGGATGGATTGTATTGGATTGTAAATCCTAATATTAATGGTGGTACGCCATTTCAAATTTATGCAGATATGACTACTGATGGTGGAGGTTGGACATTGATATTATGTAACAACAATAATTCTGGATGGAATGGAACTAATGCTATTCTAAGAAGTGAAACAGTTCCAACGATTAATGGTCAATATTCAATTATAGCCTATGCAGATTATCTAAAAAAGAGTACTAGTGGTTTTCAGTATATGATCGAAGCTTCAGCAAGAGGTCGTTGGGGTGGTATTTGGACCGCTAACCTAGCGTATAGTTTTGTGAACACCAATAATACTCAAACAAATATTACGTTAGATACAAAATTTGATTCTTGGAATTACAATAATGACGGAATTGAACAAATTATGCCTTGGTATGCAAATGGTTCACAAGGAGCTATAACAACAAGTAGCGACCCCAATGGAGCATGGTGGGGTACTTTAGTTTCCACAAACGGATTTTCTCCTGCGCCATGGATGGGTTGTTGTGGTAATGATAATCCAGGAATTATTTGGTATTGGGTACGTTAAAAGTAGAATGTTATAAATTGAATAAAAAAAAGGTTCAACTGTTGTAAGTTGAACCTTTTTAATGTGATTTTAAATTTTTTAAACTTTACCTAGAGTATACAACTGCTCCATTGTAGGGGATACGCTTCCGCCAGCAGGCTCAAGTGTTATCCCAAAAGCTTGTGCTTCATTTGCATTATTTACAGCAAATAATTTTTGATCATTTTTATCAAAATTTTCTAACAAACCAATACTTGTAGGGGTTAACGGATCTAGTTTTAAAGCCCATACTTGATAAACCATTCCTTTTGGTGGTTCAGGTAATCCCGATGCATCAACATAAACAACTTTTGTGTCTTGGTTCCAATACACTTTGGCAAAAGACTCTGGTGCTACTGCTTGACCTCCCAAACCTACAACAGTATTTTTAGTATCTCTTACTACTGCTAAACTGGTTTCAACTGCTGTGTTTTTAATTTTTAAACTTTTAAATTCTTTCTCTAAAGTTGCTTTTTCAAGTTTTGTAGCAGCTACTTGACTTGAAGTAACATTGAGTTCATTGAATTGATATCCTACACCTAGAAGTAAAAGTACAGCTGCAGCCCAACCCAAATACTGCATTTTATTACTACTCCTTTCAAGTGCTATTACAGGAGCATGTTTCAATTCTAGTTTTTCTTTTATTTTCTCAAAGTTGACTACAGAGTGAAATGGAGAAAAACTAGAGGATAAGGCTACAATTGCTTTTTCTATAGCAATGATCTCTGAGTTTATTTCAGCAGAATTTTTTGCTTTGCTGGCTACTTCTTCGCTTTCAGACTCACTTAGTAAGCCGTAAACATAAAGTTCCAGAATTCCTGATTCTATATATTCTTTTGTTTCCATTAGATTTTCAAATAATTTCTTAAATCGTTAATACAATTTCTATTTTGCGTTTTTACGGTTCCTAAAGGAATTGCCAACTCGTCACTAGCCTCTTGTTGGGTGTAGCCTTTAAAAAAAAGTAAATCTATTATCTGAATACATTTTGGCTTAAGTTTTTTAACAAAGTCTTGTAAACCAATAGTATCCATTTTGTCTGCCAGTTTCGAACTGTCTTCAAAGTGATTTACGAAATTATCTGTAGAAAGGTTTTTTTGACTGTTATTAAAGTTTTTAGAGCGAAGTTTATCAATAGAAGTATTTCTTGCAATATTTAAAATCCAGGTATAAAACCTTCCTTTACTTTCATTGTATGTATCAATATTTTTCCAAATTTTAACAAATACTTCTTGAAGCACATCTTCTGCTTCTTCTCGATTTTTTACTAAAACATTAATGACAGAGAACAAACTCTTAGAATACATATCATATAGATGTGTAAAAGCTCTCTCGTCTTTTTTATAAATTAATACCAATAGTTCTTCTTGACTCATATGTTTCTTTATTTTTAGTACTACAAACTTAAACTTTACTATCCATAAAAATAGTAAAATTATCTTTAATGAATTTATTCCGGGTGTAATTTTATAGCATACAATGAGATATGAGAATAAAAACAGCTTTTTATAAAACTTTTTTAGAACTCTTTACGTAAATAACTAAAAGTATTTACAGATAATTGAATATAGCAAAGCAAAACTGAAGCTTATAAATTAATGTCCATAAACAAGTTAAACATTAGGTTTAGCAATAGAAATTTAAATACCACATTAGTTTCGTTGTTTTATTTGTTTGGAAGCTTGGTTCAACATAAAGCCAAGCTTCTTTTTTTTAACTACTGTTTAACAAAGATAATTATCAGTAAAACAAATATTTGATTAATTTTACCAAAAAAAAATACCATGAAAAAAATATTATTCTTTACAACTGTTATTTTTTCTCTTTACAGTTGTCAAAATCAAGCACAACCAAAAAAATTAGAAACGAGTAATTACACAACACCAATGACAAAAGAATCGATATACCAATTTAAAGTTGAAGATTTGTCTGGAAAGACTTTTGATTTTGCAACTTTAAAAGGCAAAAAGATTATTGTGGTTAATACCGCTTCAAAATGTGGATTAACACCTCAATATAAAGATTTAGAGGCAGTTTACAAAGAATATAAGGATAAAGGTCTAGTAATTGTAGGTTTTCCAGCTAATAATTTTGCTTCGCAAGAGCCAGGTACAAACGAGGAAATTGCTACTTTCTGTCAAATGAATTATGGGGTAACTTTCCCTATGATGGATAAAGTTTCAGTAAAAGGAGATGATATGGCTGCTATTTATCAGTTTTTAACTCAAAAATCTAAAAATGGTTTACAAGATTCAACTGTAGAATGGAATTTTCAAAAATACTTAATTAATGAAAATGGAGAACTAGAAAAAGTTATTTCACCTAGAGTTCTTGTAACAGATCCGGAAGTATTGAATTGGATTAAAGCATAAGCAGTTAGCTAACTTTATAAAGTAAAATATTTTAAAAGAGATTTTCAGTCAAATGAAAATCTCTTTTTTTTGTGGTTTAAGTAAGTGTCGAATATTTTCTAAACTTTGCACCATTAAGAAATTAAGTTACATTAAGAATCAGCGTTTAATTTTTCTTAGTTTCTTAATGGTTTATTTTTTCCTCTAGAATTTTTCGTTTTTGAAAATTTCAGCTACAGCAGCTTCATAATTACGAATACTTTGCGCTTTTTTTATTTTTTTCAAAACCTTATGTGGATTTGAAAACGTAGCCGAAAAATATTCCCATAAATGATACATTTTCAATAAGATATGTGTAGGTCCCGAAAGAGATTCACTATAAATAGCATACAAAGTATCGTGAAAAGCACTGAATAATTCAATTTTGTTGGAAGGATATTCTGAATTATTATTTTTTATCATACTGGGTAAAAATGGATCTGAGATTAATCCTCTCCCAATCATCCAATGATCAATACTTGGATAACGTTCTTGCATTTCATGAAACTTCGCTACAGAGGTTATGTCTCCGTTGTAATACAATTTATGTTTAGTAGTATCAATACATTTTTGAAATCCATCAAGATCTACTCCGCCTTTGTACAATTGTTTTCCTAAACGGGCGTGGATGGCTATATTTTTTAAGGGATATTTGTCAAGAATAGGGAGTACATCAATAATTTCTTGAGGAGATTCATATCCCAATCGCATTTTCATAGATACTAGGATATCTGTTTCATTGTGTGCCCTTTCTAGTATATGATTGATTTTTTCAGTGTTGCTAATCAATCCAGATCCCATACCAGATTTTGTTACCATCGGGTAAGGACAGCCTAAGTTCCAGTTTAGTTCTTTGTAACCAAGTTCTCGTACATACTTAGCAACAAACAAAAATTCCTCAGCATCGTTTGTAATTACTTGCGGAATTACTTCTAATTCAAGATTGTTTTCTAAAAGTAAATCGCGCTCGTAAGAAGGCTTGATCACTAATTTTCCATTTAGGCGAATGTATGGCGAATAAAAAGTATCAATACCTCCAAAAAGTTTATTTTGGGCATTTCTAAATCTAAAATCGGTAAAACCCTGCAAAGGGGAAGAAAGTAATGTAAAACTCATAAGTACTATAAAAATGCAAAGGTACCTTTTTCAAGCCAGTAACGCTAATTAAGGAGTCTTATTCTAAAATCAACTGCATAAATACAGAGTGCAACCAACGGTCAAATTTAAATCCTGATTCTTTGATTATCCCTACTGTTTTAAAGCCAAATTTTTCATGAAATTCAACGCTACTTTGATTTTCAGAATCTATAACAGCAATCATTGTGTGTAAATTTTGTCTTTTTGCAAGAACTATTAATTCTTCAAGAAGTAATTTACCTATTCCTTTACCATGATGATCTTGACTTACATATACAGAATGCTCAACTGTAAATTTGTAAGCTTCTCGAAAACGGAATTCACTATACATACCAAAACCTACAACAACTCCGTCAATTTCAGCCACGATCACTGGGAAATTTTTACTCTCTTTATCGGCTAAGATGCTCATTTGTTGCTCTAGTGTTCTAATATTATAATCATACAAAGCTGTAGAGTGTAAAATATTGTAATTTATAATCTCCAAAATAGCTTGAGCATCTTCGGTTTTATAGGTACGTATCGTAGTTTTCATGGGGTATTTATTTGCTTCAAAAATAGCAAATAACAGTTCAAATTCAAGGAAAAAGACCAGCGAATTTGTAACTTTGTATCAAAGAAATTAGATACAATGATATACCCCAAAATACCTTTGGCGCAAAGCATAATTGAAATTTGTTTGGCCAAGGGAATCACCAACATAATTATTTCCCCGGGTTCTAGAAATGCACCACTTACCATAGGTTTTGTCAACAATCCTGCTTTTAAATGTTACAGCATTGCTGATGAACGTTGTGCAGCATTTTTTGGTTTAGGAATGGCACAACAAACGGCACATCCGGTGGCGCTTGTTTGTACGTCTGGATCAGCTTTGTTGAATTATTATCCCGCTTTTGCAGAGGCTTTTTATAGTCAAATTCCACTGGTTGTAATCTCAGCAGATAGGCCTCAAAGTAAGATCGATATTGGTGATGGACAAACCATCAGACAGGAAAATGTATTCGAAAACCATTCGTTATACAATGCTAATTTGCATGAGGATGTTTCGGCCGAGAATGATCTAAAAATCAACGAGGCAATCAATACGGCGATGACTCAAAAAGGACCCGTTCATATCAATGCTCCTTTTGAAGAACCTTTGTATGAAACTGTTTCAAAACTTTCAGTCAAAGTGAATACTTTCGCTTCCGCAAATGTGACTCAGACGATTTCCATAGAAGATGTTTCAGAATTTGCCACGATTTGGAACAATGCTACTAAGAAAATGATTTTGGTTGGCGTGAACGAACCGAATGCCGTTAACGAGAAAGTAATTGAGGCTTTCGCCAAAGATGAGTCGGTTGTAGTGTTGACCGAAACGACTTCCAACTTACACAATCATACTTTTATCAATAACATTGACACGATTATTACCCCTTTTACGAATGAAGATTTTGAAAATTTTCGTCCGGAGATTTTAGTAACATTTGGCGGAATGGTCGTTTCAAAAAGAATTAAAGCATTTTTACGCAAATACAAACCCAAACACCATTGGCATATTGATTCTTGGAGAGCGTATGATACATTTGGTGCTTTGACACACCATTTTGAAGTAAATCCAAATGTGTTTTTTGAAACCTTTCTGCCACTTACAAATGCAATAGAAAGTAATTATTTCAATCAATTAGACGCAGTAAAAGCATTGCGAAAGTTAAAAACTGAAATTTATTTAGATAAAATTCCTTTTTCGGATTTTAAAGTATTTGAGAGCGTTATTCAAGGTTTACCAATAAACAGCCATTTACAAATTAGTAATAGCTCGGCAATCCGCTATGCGCAACTGATAGACATTCACCCTACAATTGAGGTATACTGTAATCGTGGAACCAGTGGAATTGATGGCAGTACATCAACAGCGATTGGTGCAGCTGTGGCCAATACAAAACCAACTATTTTTATAACGGGTGACATAGGTTTTTTGTATGATAGCAATGCATTGTGGAACAGCTATATTCCTAAAAATTTCAAAATTATACTGATTAATAATGGTGGGGGCGGAATTTTTAGAATTCTACCGGGACATGAAGAAACGCCAGTTTTTAATACTTTTTTTGAGACATCCCATTGCTTGACCGCCGAACATTTAGCCAAAATGTATGGTTTAGAATATACAATCGCTAGTGATGAGGTAAGTCTTGAAAGTGGTTTAATTGCATTGTATGCGCAAAATGAGAAGCCATGTATTTTAGAAGTGTTTACACCTACACTTCAAAATGATAGTATTTTATTGCAATTTTTTAAAGAATTAGTGTAATTTTTTTCTTGTTTTTAATGCAACTCTGAGATATAATGTTTAATTTTAGTCTGTTATAAACTAAAAAACCAACAAAAAACTTTTATTTATGAGTGCAAGAGAAGAATTAATTGTAAAATACGCAGCAGATTTGAAAGAAAAATGCGGCATTGATCCAGATATGGATTTATTAACTAAAGTTACAATTGGCTGCGGACCGTCAATTTACAATGCTGATTCAGCAACGGTAGCTGGAAGTCAGCAGTCAGAATTGGACACAGTAAAAAATAATTTCTTGATCAAGAAATTAGGCCTAACTGATGGACCAGAATTAGACGCTGCCATAGATGCAGTAATGGAAAAATATGGAAGATCTAATAGAAATAAGTACAGAGCCGTTATTTATTATTTACTAACAGTTCATTTCAAGAAAGAGAGTGTTTACAATTAATTATTGATTGTAAAAATTAGGTATAAAAAAAGCGTTCGGCTCTATTTGGCGAACGCTTTTTTATTGTCTTTTAACGTAAACAACTTATTTTGATTGAAGTTTATAGTTCTAAATTTAAACTTTTATTAATTCTCATTTTTAACGAATTGGGATAGGAAAAACGGGTAAACTAGAATGTCCTAAAGCATCAACTGCTTGTACTGCAAAGAAGAAATTATCTTTGGAATACGGTATCTCCGCTTTTGTATCTTTTACAAAAATAGTTTTTTCCCAGTGTTGTGATCCTGTTTCTCTAATAAGGATGTTGTAGCCATAAACAGCTTTTCCTTCTGGCGCAGTCCAAAGTAAAGTAGAGAAATTTGTTAAATCTTTTACTTCAATTCCTACATTAGTTGGCGCTTTTGGTGACCACGCTAAGTTGCTGAAGGTAGCTAAGTTAGAACAGGTTACTTTTTTCATGTATTCAAAGTCCATGAATTCAGCAAGGTCACCATACTGAATGTTATTTTCTTTTCGCACATTTTGGTGTTGGTGATCGTAGTTCTCGTTCATTTCACAAAAACGAATTGCTGTAAAGCCGTTTTGACTAAAAGGAGTATGATCTCCACCACGTAAAAAACGGTCATTGCGGTACACCAGGTTAATATCCAATTGATCAACGTATTGGTTGGTTACTGTTTTAATGTAACGTGCTAACTGTCTGGATGGGCTATCATTATCGCGATTGGTTGATTTTCGCATTTTTGTTTCGGCTTCTGTTTCTAGATAGGGAATAGTTTCGCTAAAAACACGCACTCTGGTATTGTCACGTAATAAAGTTCCGCTTGATAAACTGTTGCCTATCATGTCATTGTTTAGCATAGCAATCAAATTCCATTTGCCTTCTTTGGCAAGATCAGCAAGATGTTTAGCACCATATAAACCTTGTTCTTCACCCACTACAGCTACAAAAATGAGTGTAAAAGGAAATTCTCTTTGACTCATAATTCTGGACAGTTCCATCATGGCAGCTACTCCGGAAGCATCATCATTTGCGCCTGGTGCATCAGATTTTGCGTCCATTACATCCGAAGCTCTAGAATCTAAGTGACCACTAATTATCATTACGCGATCATCAGTAGGATCTGTACCTTTTAAAGTTGCCATTACGTTTCCTAATTGGCTATCAGTTGCAATTCGTTTTCCATCGGCTTTGATGGTAAAAAAATCAATAACAGAAGTAAGTCTGCCGCCAGAAGCCAAGGCATATTTGTCAAATTCTGATTTTACCCAGCGTTGTGCTGCTCCAATACCTCGAGTATTACTTTTGGTATCGCTCAACGTATGGCGAGTACCGAAAGAAACGAGTTTCCGAACGGTAGCTTCCATATTTTCTGATTTTACTTCGGTCAACATTTTTTTAATTTCGGGATCATCAACTGTAGATTGTGCAAAAGTTGTAATCGAAAAGCATACAAATAGAATTAAGGTAGTTTTAGGATTTGGTTTCATTAATTGTTTTTTTAGTTTCCTCAAAGTTAGTAAAAAAGAAAAAGAGTTTTTCTTGTCCTTAAAATTTTAAGAATTGTTTGAGGTTAGAATATTAAAGTTTGATAAGTTTGTTATGTTTTTAATTTTACTAGTGTTTCTAGAGCAGCCAACGAGAACAAAAAACTCATAAAAAGGTGCTTCTGTTGTTTGTGTCATGAAAACGATATTTCCTAATCTAGCCCCGATGGAAGTGAGTATCCCACGCTTTTGGGCGTGGATACTGCGTACAGCGGGACTACACGTTATGAAACAACGAAGGTAGGTGCTCCTAAAAATAAAAAACAATAGCAATTTCCGCATTAGTTTTTTTGTGGACGGTTTCTTAATATCCTACTTTCAAACTTCGTACCTTTGCACTTTACAAAATATAGTATAATGATTGAAATAGGAAAATACAATACGCTAACGATATTACGTGATACCAAAGTGGGTTTGTTTTTGGGAAATCCAGAACAAGATCCGGAGGGAATTCATGACATTTTGCTTCCTAACAAATACGTTCCTAACGAATTTGAGATAGGTGAGGAGTTGATCGTGTTTGTGTATTTAGACCATGAAGAAAGACCAGTTGCTACCACTCTGGAACCGTATATTTTATTGAATGAGTTTGCACTTTTGAGAGTGAATTATACCAATCAAGTAGGAGCATTTATGGATTGGGGAATGGAAAAAGATATTTTGGTTCCGTTTAAAGAGCAGGCGCGCCCTATGGAAAAAGGAAAACGCTATTTGGTGTACCTTTATATGGATGAAAAAACCAATAGATTAGTCGCTTCTAGTAAATTGAATCAGTTTTTGAAAAATGAAAACCTAACTGTTGAGAAAGGTGAGGAAGTTGATTTGATTGTGTCGCATATTACGGAGTTGGGAATCAACGTGATTATCAACGAAAAGTATAAAGGATTGATGTACAAGGATGAAGTGTATGATGATGCCATTCGAACGGGAGACCGCATGCGTGGTTACATTAAAACAATCAGGCCAGATAATAAAATTGATGTTTCCTTGCAAATACAAGGTTATCAAAGTATTGAACCCAATGCCGAAAAAATTCTGGATGAACTGCGCGCAAGCAGAGGTTTTTTGAGATTGACCGATAATTCTCATCCCGAAGACATTAAAACTGTATTGAAGATGAGTAAAAAAACGTTTAAAAAAGCAATTGGTTCTTTATACAGGGAGCAATTGATTGAAATTAAAGAAGACGGAATTTATTTAGTTAAAGAGTAAAAAAAAGAAAGACTAATCTACAAAGATTAGTCTTTCTCTTTTTAATACTACAATAAAAAAATAGTACAAGTATTAAAATGGAATGATGGTTAAAAGAAACGGTATGTGCCTGCTCATCAATAGTAGTTGTGTACCAATTTTTAAGATGTAACTGCGACATTAGTTGCTTTTGACCGATTTTATTAATATGTTCAATTCATTGCACTAACGTGAAAAATAGTTTCGCGGTATGACCTTAGTTTTTCTTTAATAGATTTGATTATTTTCTAAAAAATGTTTTTAGTACCGTTTTGCACAGCATCAACAAGAAAAATAATACTTCGTTTAAACCTCAGGTGCTACTTTATTTTTATTTCGACTAATTTTAATGACTTGTTCATAGATTCTTTGCTCTGGAATTCTGAAAAAATAAAGCGAATAATTTCCTTAGAAAAAAGAGCGGTAACATTTTTAATGGTAAACAATACATTCTTTTTTTAGGTTAATGACTCAGTGAAGTATGATAAGAAATTCACCTTTATATCTTGTAATAAAGATGATTAACTTATTATAAAGTTAAAAAATAGTACGCTAATAATCATCAAGAATATCATTTTTTTTCTGATTTTTAACATTTTAATTCCTTTCATCAGAGAAGGATTACCATAAGCTTATTCAAAATAGACTAGATATAATGTAAAAAATGATTTATTTTTACACTGAAATAATTTAAAACAATTACCATGGATTGGATTACTGCCAAAGAGTACGAAGATATCACATATAAGAAATGTAATGGAGTCGCTAGAATTGCGTTTAACAGACCTGATGTACGCAATGCTTTTCGACCAAAAACTACTGCCGAATTGTACAATGCTTTTTATGACGCCCAAGAAGATACCTCAATAGGTGTAGTTTTGTTGTCAGCTGAAGGACCATCTTCTAAAGATGGCGTGTACTCTTTTTGCAGTGGTGGCGATCAAAACGCACGTGGTCATCAAGGTTATGTGGGTGATGACGGGCAACATCGTTTGAATATTTTAGAAGTACAACGATTAATTCGTTTTATGCCAAAGGTCGTTATTGCTGTAGTGCCAGGATGGGCAGTAGGTGGTGGACACAGTTTACATGTAGTGTGCGATATGACACTTGCTAGTAAAGAGCACGCTATTTTTAAACAAACTGATGCTGATGTAACTAGTTTTGATGGAGGTTATGGATCAGCTTATTTAGCTAAAATGGTAGGTCAAAAAAAAGCTAGAGAAATTTTCTTCCTTGGCCGTAATTATTCGGCGCAAGAAGCTATGGATATGGGTATGGTAAATGCTGTGGTGCCTCATGATCAATTGGAAGCTACAGCTTTCGAATGGGCACAAGAAATTTTGCAAAAATCACCAATGGCTATTAAAATGCTAAAATTTGCTATGAACTTGACTGATGATGGTATGGTGGGTCAACAAGTATTTGCTGGTGAAGCTACTCGATTAGCGTACATGACCGAAGAGGCAAAAGAAGGTAGAAATGCATTCTTAGAGAAAAGAAAGCCAAATTTCGAAAAAAAATGGTTGCCATAAAAAGTTTTAAGTTTTAGGTTTTCAAGACGAAAACCTGAAACGTTACACTTTAAACCTGAAAGAAAATAAAAAAATGCAAAACTTTTCAAACGAAATAATTGATGCCGATTTACTCCCAAAATACGAGGAAGTAATTTTTACAAAATTGCATCCCAAATATCTTTTTGTGGTGGCAATCAAGGTTGCTATTTTGATTATTGCACTAATTGCAGCTCCTTTTATTTATTTGTACTTTGAACCAGATGGTTTTTCAGGTAGAATATCATTTTTATTAGGTTTAATATCTCCATTTGTAATTCTATTTATCGTTTTATTTGCGCTGCTTAGTTTTAGAAAAAAAGGTTTTGCATTTAGAGAACATGATGTTTTGTATCGATATGGAGTTTTGGCTACCAATACAATCATAATTCCTTATAATAGAGTGCAACATGTAGCCTTACATGAAGGATTTATACCTGGTTTTTTTGGCTTAGCCGAAATAGAAATATTTACAGCTGGCGGAAGTTCTAGTGACATTCAAATACCCGGAATTGAAAAGGAACAAGCCGAAAATATCAAACAGTTATTGATGGTTAAAATTCAAAAACAACTGTAATGGATGTAAGTTTTAGTGCGCCGCAAAGACAATCTCCAGTGGGAGTCTTAGTGTTGTTTTTTTATACTTTACAAAAAAATGCTCGCGCTTTTTGGCCGCTAATTGTAGTATATGCTTTTAAATTCAAGGAGTTAAATATTTTGTACCTGGTTACGGGTATTGTGTTGTTTTTACTTTTGATAGGCGTTATATCGTATTTGAAATACCGCGGTTTCACCTTTTTTTTAGATGCTGAAAAAGATGAATTTATTATTTCTGATGGAATTTTAAACAAAACCAAAACTGTCATACAGCTGGATAAAATTCAACAAGTAAACATCAATCAGTCTTTTATTCAAAAACTAATTGGTGTGTATGAATTGCATGTTGATACTGCAGGAAGTGCAAAAAAAGAGGGTCATATTAAAGCTATTTCTCATGAAGTGGCGTTAGAATTAAAATCGCGTTTGCTTGAGCAATCGGCTTTAAAAACAAGTCAAGATTTAGATACAAATCTAAACCTTGCTGATAAAGAAGCAGAAGCAACTGAGGCGCCTTTTGTAACCATAGGGTTGCTGAGTTTGTTAAAGTTAGGAATTACCTCAAACTACGGTAAAACAATAGGATTAATTATCATTTTTGGAAGCACTATTTATGAAAATTTTAGAAAATTCAGTGAGAGTGATTCCGTGTATCAAGAACAAGTTAATTCTTATGTTGATAAAGGTTTAGCTTCTCAATCTCTTGTAGTAGGTTTTGTATTTGTATTAGCAGGTGTATTGGTGCTGAATATTGCACGGGTAATTATTCAATATTATGGGTATACAATTGCACGTCAAAAAAATTCTATGTTATTGTCTTATGGATTATTCAATTCTAAAAGTACCATTCTTAAGCCTGAAAAAGTCCAAATTACAACCATTAAAAGAAATTTTTTCCAAAAAAAGCTCGGTATATTAGAATTAAGAATAAGACAAGCTACTAGCGGTACTGCCGAAGATAGAAAATCTATCATTGAAATTCCAGGATGCAGTGATTTAGAGAGCAGTTCGGTTTTACAATTATTGTATGATCAAATACCTGAAAAAGGTTTATCCTTGAAACCTAATTTTAGAGTGTTAGCTGTAGCGTTATTGTTGTATATCCTTGTTCCTGTTCTGTTGTTCTATGTCATTGGAGCTTGGTTAGAACCCGCTGCATTTGACTTTGTATATTTAGTTCCTATTTATGTAATTTTTATAGGTTTACTACAGTATTTCAAATTTAAAAATAATAGATTGTTCATTCATGATAATTTTATCATCAAACAAAGTGGTGGTTGGGATATCAGCACGGCAATTATTGAACCTCATAAAATACAAGCCATTTCCACATCGCAATATTTTTGGCATAAAAAATTAGATCTTGGTTCTGTTATTTTGCACACTGCTGGAGGATCAATTTCGTTCCAGATGTGTAATTTTACAATATTAAAAAGTAAAGTAAATTTGTGGTTGTATCGAATGGAAAAATCCGATAGCAACTGGATGTAAAAGAAAAATCCTAATTCAAATGAATTAGGAATAAAATAAAAAAAATATGAAACATTGGATTGAGGCCGCGCGTTTACGCACACTGCCATTATCAGTATCTGGAATAATCGTAGGAAGTATGTATGCTCTTGCAAATCCTACCGAGAACATTTTAACACCTACCGAAGTTTTTAGTTGGGCCATTTTTGGTTTAGCGCTTTTAACTACTTTAGGATTGCAAGTGCTGTCTAATTTTGCTAACGATTATGGTGATGGCGTTAAAGGAACCGATAATGACGATAGAATAGGGCCTAAACGTGCTATACAAAGCGGAGTAATTACACCACAGGCCATGAAAAAGGCAATTATTATTACTTCAATAGCCACATTGATTGCAGCTATTTTATTGATTTATGTATCCTTTTCAGATACAAATATTTTCTACTCCCTATTTTTTTTAATGCTAGGGGTAGCGGCCATTATTTCGGCCATACGTTACACAGTAGGAAAATCCGCTTATGGCTACCATGGTTTTGGAGATGTATTTGTATTCGTTTTCTTTGGATTAGTGAGCACCTTAGGCGTTCATTTTTTGTATACTAAACAATTGGATTTCAATTTGTTTTTACCGGCCATTGCAATAGGATTATTAAGTACTGGCGTGTTAAATTTAAACAACATGCGCGATGAAGCCTCAGACAGAAAATCAAATAAAAATACAATAGTGGTTAAAATAGGCGGAGAAAATGCCAAAAAATACCACTATTTTTTAATTATAACAGCCATGTTGCTTGTTGTAATTTTTGCTGTAATCAGTCAGTATAGGGCAGACCAGTATTTGTTTATCATAGCATTTATTCCATTATTAAAACATTTGAAAACGGTTTATAACAATAAAAATCACAAAGATCTTGACCCTGAACTTAAAAAATTAGCCTTAAGCACCTTTGCATTAGCCATACTATTATCAATATGTATGGTTTCATTCATTCAGGATTTATTTGTAAATTTATTTCTCGGCGGAAGATAATTTAAGAACTAAACTTTTAAAACAATAACAATGAAAATAACATTTTACGGTCACGCATCATTAGGAATAGAAGTTGGTGGCAAACACATACTTGTTGATCCATTTATATCGGCAAATCCTTTAGCAGCCCACATCAACATTGACACTCTAGCGGTAGATTATATTTTATTAACTCACGCACACGGAGATCATATTCTTGATGTAGAAGCCATAGCTTCAAGAACAAATGCTGTAATTGTATCCAATGCTGAAATTGCAGGATATTATGGTGCAAAAGGTTTTCAATCGCACCCTATGAACCACGGTGGAAGTTGGAAATTTGATTTTGGAAAAGTAAAATACGTAAATGCAATTCACTCCAGCTCTTTTCCAGACGGTTCTTACGGCGGTAATCCAGGAGGTTTTGTCATAGAAGGCGAGCACAAAAATATTTATATTGCAGGTGATACGGCACTTACCATGGATATGAAACTAATTCCATCGCGCACAAAACTTGATTTAGCCATTTTACCAATAGGTGATAACTTCACCATGGATGTTGAGGACGCTATTATTGCATCGGATTTTGTGGAATGTGATAAAATTTTAGGATACCATTTTGACACTTTCGGGTATATCGAAATCAATAAAGAAGAGTCCATTCGTAAGTTTTTTAACAAAGGAAAAGATTTAATGTTGCTAGAAATTGGGAACTCTATTGATTTGTAATTTTTTTTAGGAGCTATTTCCTGCTATTCGTTACAATCTTTTACAAAGCAGTAAGCCTTGATTGGCTTAACGGCTTTGTAAAAGGATTTTCACTGCTATCAGGGCTAGGAAAATACCATTCATAAGTACTAAACGTACTCCTAAACACGTTCTAGAATGTCATGTTATCCATTATTTTATTTTACCATGCGATATAAAAAGCTATTTGTTTTTGTTCTATTCTTGCTTTCTTTCCACACTATTTTTGCACAGCAAGATGGTTACTGGGATAAAACCAGAGCTACATCAGAAGAAATTACGGTATCAGCACGAGATAGAATTGTTATTAAAACCCAAGATTTTCCTGAGGGAACCACTGAGGTAGTTTTTAGAATTACCCTTTTGGATAAAAATCAGCAATTGGCTGGAAGTTTGGTATCAGTATTAAAATCTATTCCAGATCCCACAGGCATTAGTCAAGGGTCAGCCGGAGCAGTTTTTATTTTGTCTAAAATTTCAGGAGACGATACCTGTAAGTATGCCATATTTACAAGTGCTGATTTAGCAAAACAATACAAAGAAAACGGAAAAACAAATAACGCTTGTTTAGTACAAGATAAACCGGTGAGTAAAGATGCAAAACGTCTTTCAATAGATAAATCGTCTTGTATGCAAAGCAACAAGGGAAACTTGTGGTTTGGTTTTGAAAGTAAAAACTGGATTATGAACCAGAAAATAATACTTGAAGTTGTTCCCTGGGTTAATAAAAAGTTAAGTCGTGGCTGGACAATTGAAAACAGAAAGTCTATTATAGATCAATGTAAAACATCAAACTTGGCTCAAAAAATGAGTAATTCTGATGATTTTTGTGTTTGTATATTGGATAAAATTCAAACTAAATATACCTTTTCCGAGTTTCAAAAATTATTAGCTGTAGAGCGTGCAAAAGCGTATAAAGATTTTGGTAATAGTTGTTTTGGCGAAAGCAACCTTTCGACTGCTGTTTATGAAGACTTAAGAAAACAAGCTGCTGCATTAGCAAATCAAGGCAAACATGGTGAAGCCATACAAAAACTGACTACCATTATCAATGATGGAAAAGCTACTGCGCTGGATTATAACAATCTAGGATACAGTTATCTGGTAACAAAACAGTATGCAAAAGCATTGAAATTTTTAAAAGAAGGGCAAAAAAAGGATGAAACAGAATTGTTAATTCAACTTAATTTGGCGCATGCGTATTTGCTTAATGATAATTTTTCCTTGGCAAAAAATATCTATAAACAATATCAAACTCAAAATGTAACGGATAGTTTGAGTTGGACACAAAAAATTAAACAAGATTTTGAAGCCTTTAAAAAAGCTGGAATCGTTTCTAAAGATTTTGAAAGAGTTTTAAAAATAGTAGATTAAATCAATCAAGATCTTCATTTATACCAAAAAAATATATTTTGAAAGCAACCTATTACAAATACATTCTTAATTTTAAACGCCCATCAGGCACTTCTCGAGGTGTAATGAACGATAAAGAAACTTGGTTTATAGTATTAGAACAAGACGGTAAAAAAGGAATTGGTGAGTGTGGTATTTTACGTGGTTTAAGTATAGATGACCGACCTGATTATGAAGAAAAATTAAAGTGGACCTGCGAAAACATTCACTTAGGAAAGGAAAAACTATGGGAAGCTTTATTAGAATTTCCTTCTATTCAGTTTGGTGTAGAAATGGCTTTTCAATCTCTAGAGAGCGAACATCCTTTTGTGTTATTTCCATCTAAATTTACTGCTGGCCAAGAAGCAATTGTAATAAATGGACTGGTATGGATGGGTGAGGAGCAGTTCATGAAAAAGCAAATAGAAGAAAAGCTGTCTGATGGTTTTAAGTGTATTAAACTTAAAATAGGTGCTATAGATTTTGATGCAGAACTACAATTACTTAAGTTTATAAGAGATCATTTTTCGCCAGAGCAAATAGAAATTCGGGTTGATGCTAATGGTGCATTTGCGGTAGAAAACGCTTTAGATAAGTTACTACAACTTAATGAATTTAAGATACATAGTATTGAACAGCCAATTCAAAAAAATCAAAGTGAAAATATGGCAGAGCTGTGTGAGAAAACTCCATTTCCCATAGCGCTAGATGAAGAGTTGATAGGAGTTTTTTTGAAAGAGGATAAAGAGCAATTATTACTTCAAATAAAACCACAATACATTATTTTAAAACCAAGTTTTATAGGCGGTTTCAAAGGCACGCAAGAGTGGATTGACCTGGCTGAGAAGCACCAAATAGGATGGTGGATTACCTCTGCACTAGAGAGTAATATCGGATTAAACGCCATAGCACAATGGACATTTGAGAAAAATAATGCCATGCCACAAGGATTAGGAACTGGAGCTTTGTACACTAATAATTTTGATTGTCCGCTTGATGTTGCAAATGGTCATTTATGGTATAAACCTACAACTGATTGGGACTTTGACTTTTCAAAATTGTTGTAATAATTAAAAAGTAAATGTCACTATTTTGTATTTTTAGAAATATACTTTCGAAGTGATTCTTGAGCTTGATTCTGAATTTTTCCCTGAAAAAATCCGGTCCATCCCAATAAAAATCCTGTAATACCAAAGGCTTGCTTAGACCATTTATAGAGGTCAAAATCATCTGTATGCTTTATAATTAGACCGTCTTTAAATTGAAATTGGGCAATAATTTTGTTGATTACAGTTCTATTTGTTTTGCTAAATAAATAGGTAGCTTGCCAGTGTGCTGATCCAGTGAACTCATTTGCTTTGCAATCAGAAAAAATCACTTTTAAATTTCCGTTGCTTCGTTCTAAAAGCATTTTCCACATTTGGCAAACATCATTTTCTTTTAATAAACCAAAAACTGGATCGCGAAATTCAATTTTAGAATGATAGCATTCACACATTGTTGAGGCATCGGCATTAGCAAAAGCAGTATAAAACTTAATTATGGTTTTTTCGTTTGGTGTCATAGCTACAAAAATTTAATAGTAAAAATAATAATTTTATGTTATACTTTAGTTGTTAAAATAGGAATATAGAAAAATGAAATACTTTTAATGTATAATTTGAATTGCTTAATTCAATATACAAAGCGCCATTCAGGATTGATATTTGTAATTTCATTTTATAAAAATAAATTTTTATGTAAAAAAAAGAGGACAGACTGTTAAGTTTCTATCCTCTTTTTGGAATTAATAAATGGTATTCTGTATTACTTAGTTTTATTTGAGAGCTGGAATGATATCAATTATTACTGTACGATTGTAAAAACGTTCTTCGGGAGTTTTATTGTCAAAAGGTGCATTATTTTCGTTTTCACCATAACCAGAAACGTCAAATTTCACATCGCTTCTACCAGCTTTACTCAAGCTATTTTGAAGTATGGTTTTTACATCATTGGCGCGAGCTAAAGACAATTCTTGATTGTAAGCCACCTCACCAATAAAATCTGTATGACCTTTGATAATTACTGTTGCACCAATAGGAATTTTACGTGTAACTATTTCAGTAAGATATTTATCATAGATTGATATCGCTTTAGATGTGTTAAATTCATAGATGATGCTGTATCTGGTACCTTCTTCCATTTTTGCAGGAGTCCACAGAACCATGTGAACGGGAGTTTCTTTCTCTACAATTTTACCACTTTTAGTTTGACCAATCATTTTTACTTTATAATCACCTTCGGGACGTGTACCTAGAATCATTTTTCCTGGTATGCTTACCTCATCTTGAGTATAAGGCCCAAAAGGCTGTGTTTTTCCTTGTTCATCAGTTATTTGTAAGGACCAAGAAGATAATGCTTCACCAGCTCCTTTATTATTAATAGTAACATAACTATCAACTGGTGCTTCTTGCGATGCAATAATCTGTACTGGTTTTAATGGTGCATCAGGACCACTTTGAAATTCCATCAATAAATCAGGGGAATTACTTTCAATAGAAACTCTACGATCTCCTTCACGAAGTAACACTAATTCTAATGTTCCTCCAGGTTGTTCTGATGGGATATTTGGTTTACTTTGACCTTTAGTAGTAATTCTAGAGGCATCTATTGAAAATACATTTACCAAATACGTTTTAACAGATTCAGCCATTGCTAGACCATCTGTATTGTCATTATTTGATGAACCAACTAACTTGATTGTTGATGAAGGATTTTTTTGCATACGATCGCCCAGTATGTTCAGCACGTTGTAATAAACCGTCATTTGTCGTTTTGAACGATCTGACAAATTTTTTGGTGCAAAAGTTTCTAATTGGTCTTCTTTGAAGTCTTTCACTTGATTTTTCGTTAGTACAACATAACGATTTGGAATTTGTGTAGACCCTTCATTAAAGAAAACATAGTTTCTAAGGGGGAAAATTTCAGTCATTCTTCTTTCTCCAGGAACATTGATTGGAGAATTTACGGAAAACTGTACTTCAGGATCTTTAAATAAATCTGTTGCTTCTTGAATCTCTTTTCCTTGTCCAAATTTAAGCGCAACACCAGCTCTAATGGTAGTTATATTCCAAGTTTCTGTTGCACGTGGATTTTGACCAAAATAAGGTTGGAAAGAAACAAAAGGGGATAATACAAATTGTGTTTTGTTGCTCTCAGATGAAAGAGGAATATCAAATCCAGCACCAATTTGCACGGACAGAATAGTTTTCTCAATCTCACTAAATTCACCCGTTACAGCAGCAGAAGGAGCTTGATCAGGGAAAGCTGGATTAATTCCTAATTGATAGGTGAATGATTTGTCTAGATTGAATACCAATCTTGGACCTCCATAAAGGTAAAAATTAGATTTAAACGGTGCAAAACGTACGCTAGGTTCTACAGTAATGTAACTAAGATCAGTTTTTAAATCAGCAGGACAGTCACATGCAGTAAGGACTTGGTCAAAAGAACCTTTACGGCTATCAAACCCGGCTTGCAACATAACTCCCCATCTTGAAGTAGCAGGACGATATTCTAAAAGTGGTGCAATAAAAAGCCCTGTGCCATTTCCTTCATGAAAAGTAGCAGGAGGAGTAAAGCTTGCATTTAACTGATTAGTAGAACCTTCGTAAAAATTGAAATTGGCGCCACCAGCAACACCGAAGTACCAAGAAGGAGTAGTATATTTAATAGATTGAACTTCTTGTGCTTGAACAGTTGTTTGAGCACCTAACCATGTCAAAGAGACTACTAAAAGTCTTTTAATTGAGAGGTTAGTAGGAGACCAAGAATTACTTGGTCCCTTTTTTAAATTATTAATATTGTACATGATATATTTTTTTAATTAATTTTTAATGCATCTATCCTTTTTGAGATATATTAGTTTGATTCTAAATTATGTATCGTTAAAGGCTTAGTTATTCGGTACGTTAATAGTTGTATTAACCATAGTAACTGAAGCTACAAGTGAAATTGCTCTACCATTTAAAACTGTTAAAAACGGATTTGTACTATTAGCAGGAGATGACAAAGTCACACCAGAGTTGGCTATAATATTTCCTACCATAACTCCACCACCAGCGTAATTAATAACTGCTGCAGTTCCTACATACCAATACACATTATTAGGATTACCTACGCCGTTTAAGAACGTTACACTACTTGGCATTGAATCACCTACTGTTAAAGAGGATGGTGCTTGAAAATACCATTTTGCATTCGGATCTCCATTTGCATTTAAGGTAAGATTTCCGTTGGTTATACTAAAAGAGCTTGAAGCGGTGTAAATACCAGGAGCTAATGTTAATCCTCCTAATTCACCAGCACCAGGATTAGCAACACCTCCAGGCATAGAAGCAGGTGAAATACTGTTGTAGAGATCTCTCGCTGCATTTAATCCAGCTAATGCTGTTGCTGCTTTTGTAGCATTTCCAGGCGCTGGTGCATCTGTAAATATACCATCAGTTACAATTCCATTATTTAATGGAGTTACGATATATACATCACCACTTGTTCCATCAGTAAAACCTGTTACTAAGGTTGCAGCAGCAGTTGTACCGATAGCACCGTTGATTACAGTTAATAATCCTTGATTTGTTATTCCTGCATTCCCTCCAAAAACTCCAAAGAATAAACCACTTGTTATAACAGGAGGTGTTACTACAACATTTGAGGTTGTGAAATTCCATACATAGTTACTAGCTAATGGAATACCGGCTGAACTTTTAGCACCAGTTGTTATTGTTGCTGTATAAACAAGTCCAGGATTAAGAGCATTTACTGGATTAAATGAAGCAGTAGTACCACCAGTATACAGTACAACGCCTGGAATTACTGTAGTCCCTTGTCTTAAAGTAAAAGTGGTTGTATTAATAGTTAGCGGATCCATAGCAATGCTAAAGTTTGCAGTAAGTGTTTTGTTTAAATCAACTCCTATAGCGTTATTAAATGGATCAGTAGATGTAACTGTTGGAACAGGAACAGTTGTAAAATTCCATACGTAATCAGCAGCTAGTGGTGTTCCTTGTGAACTTTTAGCACCTGATGTTATAGTAACGGTATAAACAGAATTAACGGTTAAAGGATTTGTAGGTACAAAAGAAACGGTTGATCCAGAATAAGTAATTGCACCTGCAATTGTGTTAGTACCTTGTTTAACTGTAAATGTTGAATTATTTATTGTCAAAGGATCCATTGGAACACTAAAAGTTGCAGTTATTGTTTTATTAAGAGCAACGTTAATTTGATTGTTTGTAGGATCAGTAGTATTTACAACAGGAACAATAATCATTCCAGTAGAAAATGTCCACAAATAATCTGTTTGAAGAGCATTACCCATTACATCTTTTACTCCAGTTGTAATCCTACCAGTATAGGTGGTATTAGGACTTAGAGGGTTAGTAGGAGTAAACCTTGCTGTTCTTCCGCTGTACGTGATTGTACCAGAAACTACCGTGCCATCTGCTTTTGAAATAATTAAAGTAGAGGAGTTGATAGTTGAAGCATTTATCTCTTCATTGAAAGTGACTGAGATAATTTGATTAAAAGGTACGCTTAGCGCTAAATTATTAGGAACGGTAGATTCTACAACTGGACAAACACCTACTGTTTCTACAAAATCGTCTTCATCACAACTAGAAATTAATGCAATAAACAGTATTGCAAAGAGTAATAGTAAATTTTTAGTTTTCATTTTTTTAATTTTTAAGGATTAAGTATTCTACATAGCAAAGGTTGTTATGTTATTGGCTTAAAGAGTTATACAATTAAATAATGAAGTAGTAAGATTAACTTATATTTACACATTTTTGAAGCATCGAAATGAGCTAAGGCAGTATAGAATGTTGTGATTGTATGTACGGTTTCCGTGTTGGTTTTGAATTTAGAAAAGCTATTGTATTTGTTATTATAGATGGGTATTTGTGTTATAAATACAAATTGAAAACCTATTGGACAATTTGATGCAATAAAAAAGAGGATAGCTTTTTGGGCTATCCTCTAATTAATTTTTAAATCTTTATAAAAAGTTTCTATCAAGATTGCTTGTCTTGAGTAAAAGTCTCAGCTTTTTTACTTACAAAGTTAGTTATTGCAAATTGTAAAATAGTACCGAGAACCTTTGTGATTGGATTATGGGAAGAACCTAATAATACTTTTTTTGATAAGTATCCTGATGCAATACCAATAACACTGTTAAGAATATTACCTTTAAACTCGGAAGTTTTTGTTAACTGTCCAAAAGCATTTTTTATTAGGTTTACAGGTTGTAAACTCTCATAAGTTACATGATATTGGTCTTTAAGTTGTACAAGTTCAAAAGCTTGTTTTTCCTTTAATAATTGAATAGCTTCTTTTAGCATCTCTGATTCAGTACTCTTTTTCATATTAACTATTTTTAAGCATTTTGACAATTATAAAATTACTAATAGGCATTTTTATCCATTTGTCTTTAAAGTAGTATAGTAAAAGTGCTAGTGCTAAATAGAAGGCACCAACAATAAAAAAACCAAAGTATAGTTGTCCTACAAGCTCACCTACCCAAAGAGAGAGACCAATGTTTGAAAGAAAAACAAACATCGCAAAAACAACAGAAATTGCCATTCTAGAGATTAGTGATGAAACCACGTCAGCAGTTTTGTCAATCGCATTAAGTTTAGCTAACTCTATTGAAGTTTTAGTATAATTCTCTGCTCTTTCAAAAAGCATTTCTATTGATGATGCATTGTTTTCCATTTTCCTGAAATTTATATCAAAATTAATTTTTTAAAGAAGTAATACAAATTATATTGAATTAATATCCTTTTTTACTTCGTTAAAAGATGCTTTACCTTGAGCTAAAAGATCTTCGCCATCATGTTTAACTTCATTCATTTTAGATTTGCCCTCAGCAACAAGTTTCTCACCTTCTGCCCAAATTTTTTCATATTTTTGAGTAATAGTACCCAAAATGTTGTCCAATTTGTATTTCAATTCGTCAGCATAATCATTGCTTTTATCAGCAATTTTTTTTCTTGTGTTATCACCTTTATCTGGTGCAAACAAAACTCCTAATAATGCTCCTACAGCTACTCCGCCTAAAACTCCTAATATTATTTTATCTGATTTCATAATGCAAATTTTTAAAGTTATAATTATTAATTTATACGTTTCTACCTGAAATGAGTCTAAATAATATTGCTATTACAGCAATTACCAATAAGACATGAATTATTGAACCTACGCTAAAAGCAAAGAATCCGATTGCCCAAAAAATTACCAAAATGACTGCTATTGTATATAGAAGATTACTCATATTTTATAGTTTTAATGATTAGAATTAGTATTGAATATTATATTTTTCTACCAGAAATTAATCTGAATAGAATAGCTATTACCGCTAGAACAAGAAGAATGTGAATGATGGATCCAACACTATAAGCAAAAAAACCGATTGCCCAAAAAATCACCAAAATAACTGCTATTGTGTAAAGAAGATTGCTCATGATAAATATGTTTTATGTTAATTATTAGTTTAGTCTAAGACCTACGTATGCGCTAAATACACTGTTTTTAGCATCAGAAGATGTAAAACTATCATCCTTACCAATCTTAGTTAATCCGTAATTGTAGCGCACTCCAAAATTTACTGCATCTAAATCAAAACCTAAACCTCCTGAAATACCAGCGTCAAATTTATTGAAATCATCAGTATTTAATGTACGAACTGATGAACCAAGATTAGAATCATTAGTTGTTTTACCGCTAACCATGTATGCTAAATAAGGACCTACTTGTACATTGAAATTATCAGTTAAATTTGCAACAAGTAAAATAGGTACTTCTATATAATTAATATTGAATTTTGCTGTTCCGTTTACTCCAAAACTGTTATATACTAATTCAGATCCTTTTGTAGTGTAGCTAATTTCAGGTTGAATTGCGATACTGTTTGTAATTGGGAATTTAGCATATAAACCTGCATTAAAACCTGTTAATACATTATTGTCATCAACAGTATCTGTGTATAAGTTTGAAAAGTTAAGACCTCCTTTAAAACCAAAAGCCGGAGTTTTATCTTGTGCCTGGATTCCTGTGAAAGATAATAATCCTAATGTGATTGATGCGAAAATTAATTTTTTAGACTTTTTCATTGTTTATTTGTTTTATTGATTTATATATTACAAAGGTCATTAATTAACACAGTTTAGTTGTTACATTACTTTTAGTGAATGTTTCAAGATTCACACTTTAGTAATTACAGATTATAAATTTAAGAATTAACACATTGATAAACAGTATTTAAGCAAAAAAAAATGCAAGTTTTTACAACTTGCATTTCATAATATATTGTGTAT
>NZ_QKNZ01000026.1:0-1251 GCF_014156605.1 Flavobacterium sp. SOK18b | reverse complement strand
AATTAAAAAAACTATTAAAACGGATAATTGGGAAAATAATAATTTTACCGCATCAATATTGGAGGAATGTCGGATGATTCCTGAATAGGTGCGGAAAAGCCAAAAGAAAAAGACATTGCACAACAATAAGGCCGAAACATAAAGACCTGAATGAGAAGTTAACACATAATCTAGCCCAGTACCTTTAAAAATCAGGTAGGTAAAAAAGAACGACAAAATTAGGACCACCAAATCAATGGAAATAATAATCCACCGTGGTAAATATCCCAAGTTATGAATGTTGAAACGTAGGTTTAGGATTGAGAAATATTTTGAAAAATACCCTCGCTCCTCTGTATTATTATTTTTATACAACTGTTTAAACTTTAAAATTATTTTTGCTCTAATGCAAAATTACAAATAATGGATTTAAATGCAGATATTATTTTTACAGGCTAATAGGTAGGAGTCAAAAAAAATCGTTAATGACTTAACCATCTTATTTAAAAACATTTGAAAATACCATTTAATTAAGACTGAATGTACTATTATACAATAACCCATGTTCTAAATCAAAAAAGTATTTTCAAAAAGACATATTATTTTCAGGAACTAGTAGACAGCAGTAGTTGTTTTGGCTAATCTAATTTTTTTAATAAACTCATTAAATAATCACCGTAACCTGATTTTTTTAGAGGCACTGCTAATTCTCTCAACTGTTCATTGCTAATGAATCCTTGTCTCCAAGCAATCTCTTCAATACAGCCCACTTTTAAACCTTGACGTTCTTCAATCACCTGAACAAATTGGCCTGCTTGCATCAAACTGTTGAATGTTCCAGTATCTAACCATGCGGTACCTCTGCTTAAAATCCCTACTTTCAAAATCCCTTTTTCAAGGTATACCTTATTCACATCGGTGATTTCATATTCCCCTCGAGCACTCGGCTGTATATTTTTTGCTATTTCTACCACAGAATTATCATAAAAATACAAGCCTGGAACCGCATAATTCGATTTAGGAATCAAGGGTTTCTCTTCAATAGAAAGTGCTTTGAATGTTTCGTCAAACTCAACGACTCCATAGCGTTCTGGGTCTGAAACATGGTACGCAAAAACTACTCCACCCACGGGATTGGTATTGGACTGTAATAATTCTTGCATGTGAGCCCCAAAGAAAATATTGTCTCCCAGTACCAATGCAACACTATCGGTACCAATAAAATCGGCTCCAATTACAAATGCTTGGGCTAATCCATTAGGTATCGCCTGT
>NZ_QKNZ01000025.1:0-18428 GCF_014156605.1 Flavobacterium sp. SOK18b | reverse complement strand
GACTTTTACTTGATGGTCATTTAATAAAGATTAATCCTTGTTTTTTTCAATAAAGACGATTCTGAAATCCTATATTTGTGATCCAAAAACTTTTTTTAATGACAAAAAGACTTAATTAAATATATGTCAAATCATAAAATACTTACCATTGACAATTTGTCACTTCAAGAATTTGATTCAGAAGCAGATTTAATTCCTTTATTGACTCCAGAGGACGAAGAAGAAATGAATAATGAAGCTTTGCCAGAATTACTATCCATTTTACCTTTGCGTAATATGGTTTTATTTCCTGGTGTTGTTATCCCAATTACTGCAGGACGTGATAAATCAATTAAATTGATTAATGATGCCAATGCAGCAGGGAAAACAATAGGTGTAGTAGCTCAAATCAATGAAGAAGACGAAGATCCAACCAAGGAAGATATTCATAAAATAGGTACTGTTGCACGTATTTTGCGCGTTTTAAAAATGCCTGACGGTAATGTAACGGTAATTCTTCAGGGTAAAAAACGTTTCGAAATTGACTCTGTAGTTTCTGAGGATCCCTATCTTACTGCAAAAATAAAAGAAGTTCCAGAAAAACGTCCGAAGAAAAATGACACGGAATTCTTAGCTATTCTTGATTCTATAAAAGAACTAGCGATTCAAATTATCAAAGAAAGTCCTAACATTCCTAGCGAAGCAACTTTTGCAATAAAGAACATCGAAAGTCAATCTTTTTTAATCAATTTCGTGACTTCAAACATGAATTTATTGGTTAAAGAAAAGCAAGATTTATTGGCTATCAATGAACTAAAAGGAAGAGCATTAGAGACTTTGCGTTATATGAATATCGAGTTGCAAAAACTCGAATTGAAAAATGATATTCAGTCTAAGGTTCGTTTTGATTTAGATCAGCAACAACGAGAATATTTCTTGCACCAACAAATGAAAACCATTCAAGAAGAACTGGGTGGCGTTTCGCAAGAGGAAGAAATGGACGAGATGTTGCAAAAATCCTTAACCAAAAAGTGGGACGATAAAACCAAAAAGCATTTTGAAAAAGAACTTTCTAAAATGCGCCGAATGAATCCTCAGGCACCTGATTTTGGTATTCAAAGAAATTACTTAGAGTTGTTTCTTGATTTGCCTTGGAACGAATACTCCAAAGATATTTTTGATTTAAAACGCGCTCAAAAAATCTTAGATAGAGACCATTTTGGTTTAGAAGAAGTTAAAAAACGAATGATAGAACATCTAGCTGTTTTAAAATTGCGTAACGATATGAAATCGCCAATCATTTGCTTGACAGGACCTCCAGGTGTTGGTAAAACCTCTATTGGGCGTTCAATTGCTGAAGCATTGGGTAGGGAATATGTGCGTATTTCATTGGGTGGTTTGCGTGATGAATCTGAAATTCGTGGTCACAGAAAAACGTATATTGGCGCTATGCCAGGCCGAATCATTCAAAGTTTGAAAAAAGCGGGAACATCAAATCCGGTTTTTGTTTTAGATGAAATTGATAAATTGTCAAACAGTCATCAAGGTGATCCATCATCAGCATTGCTTGAAGTTTTAGATCCGGAGCAAAACAATTCTTTTTATGATAATTTCCTGGAAATGGGATATGATCTTTCAAAAGTAATGTTTATTGCTACTTCAAATAATATGGCAGCCATTCAGCCTGCTTTGCGAGACAGAATGGAAATCATCAAAATGTCAGGCTATACCATTGAAGAAAAAGTAGAAATAGCACGTCAGCATTTGTTTCCTAGACAATTAAAAGAGCATGGTTTAACTACTAAGGATTTGACTATTGGTAAAAAACAATTGGAAAAAATTGTGGAAGGATATACTAGAGAATCAGGCGTACGTGGACTTGAGGGTAAAATTGCGCAAGTGATTCGAAACGCAGCCAAGTCAGTTGCAATGGAGGAAGAGTACAATAAAAAAGTAACTGACGAAGATCTTGTAAAAACACTTGGTGTTGCGCGTTTAGAGCGTGATAAATACGAAAATAATGATGTAGCAGGAGTAGTTACTGGATTAGCGTGGACTTCAGTTGGTGGTGATATTTTGTTTATAGAATCTTTGCTTTCTCCAGGGAAAGGCACCATGAGTATTACGGGTAATCTAGGTACAGTCATGAAAGAATCGGCTACAATTGCTTTGGAATACATCAAGGCTAATACCAAACTTTTAGGATTAGAATCGGACATGCTTTCTAAATACAACATTCATTTGCACGTTCCTGAAGGAGCTACGCCAAAGGATGGACCAAGTGCAGGTATTGCTATGTTGACTTCGTTAGTATCGTTGTTTACCCAAAAACGTGTTAAGAAAAACCTTGCCATGACTGGCGAAATTACTTTGCGTGGTAAAGTATTACCTGTAGGCGGAATCAAAGAAAAAATTCTTGCGGCTAAAAGAGCAAATATTAAAGAAATTATCTTGTGTCACGAAAATAAAAATGATATTGACGAGATCAAACCAGAATATTTAGAAGGACTAACTTTTCATTATGTAAAGGAAATGAGCGAAGTATTGCAATTTGCTTTAACAGATCAGAAAGTTAAAAACGCAAAAACATTGTAAGTAAGTCGTTTTCGAAATCAATAAAAATCCAAATTCCAAAACTGTTTTTTCAGTTCAAGAATTTGGATTTTTTTATAAATGGGATATCGTTATTGCAATAGTGCGTTTACTTTTTGTATGAAAATAGTTGGGAATAATTGTGGCGCTTTCAAGTGGTCGCCCTCATATATCCAAAGTTCTTTTTTAGTTTTGGTATTGTTATACACCGTTTCACATTGGCTAAACGGCACGTCTTTGTCAGTTTTAGAATGAATAAATAAAACAGGTACTGATTGTATGCTTTTGATATCTTCTGCTGCGGAATAAGGCGAAGTTACATACATACGAATCATTTGATGTTGCGCTTCGGGAGTTTTACTAACTGCTATTTCTGTAAAGGAACTAAAAACGCCGTCTACAATTAATCCGCTTATTTTATCTTGATTGTTTTTGGATAAATTAACAGCAACTTGTGTTCCCATTGATGCGCCGTAAATGATAATTTTTTTGTTTTTAAAGTCGGTATTTTTAAGAATTTCATTAAAAATAATTTGAGCATCTGCTGCAATGTTGAGGTGAGTGGGTTTACCACTTGATTTTCCGTAGCCTCTCATGTCAATCATAATTACTTCGTAGCCATTTTTAACCAAAGGTTTTACAAAAGGTACATAACTCATACAATTACCACCTGCACCATGAAAATAAAGGATAGTCGCCTTGGGTTGTTTTTGTTCTGGTGACAAAACAACAGTATTGATAGTTTCTTTTTCAATATAATAATTATGCTCTTTGAATTGTAAAGAATCTATAGTAACTGTTTTTGCTTTTTTTGGATAATAAAATTTATCGTCCATTTGAGCTTGAACATTATACATACATAAAAATAGTAGCGTTGTAAAAAGTAAATTTTTCATGGTTTTTAGTTTTAGATTTTAATTCTTTGTCAAAACTAGATGTAAACCAAACGATTCAAAAAGGTTTTATACTGAACTGTTGATTTTAAGGACTGAATTGTCCCTTTTTAAACTTTTCTTTTTCTAAAAAATAATATCTTCGCACTGGCGTTATCATTTTATACTTTTGGCGCTTTCGCAACATGTTTAAAAAAATAGTGATATTCAGTTTGTTACTCTACGGTACCGCATCAATCGGTCAGATAGGCGGTAAAACAATATATCAGTTTTTAAATCTCGTTGCCTCTCCAAGGCAAGCGGCATTAGGAGGGAAAGTGTTGACTATATATGATAATGATGTGAATCAAGCTCATTTTAATCCAGCCACAATCAATGCTGAGATGGATAATCATTTAGCACTTAATTACGGAAATTACTATGGAGCGCTTACGTACGGAACCGCTTCTTATGCGTATACCTATGACAGACACCTGCAAACGTTTCAAGCGGGTGTAAATTATATCAATTATGGTAGTTTTGAGGGCTATGACGAAAATGGTCAAGCCACAGCTGCCTTTTCAGGAAGCGAAGTAGCCTTATCTATGGGGTATGCATACAATGTTCCTTATACCGATTTGCATATTGGTGCTAGTGCTAAGTTGATTTCGTCTAGTCTAGAAACCTATCGTTCTTTTGGAGGAGCATTAGACATTGGGGCGCTATTTATTGATGAACGGAACGATGTCAATTGGGCATTGGTCATACGAAATCTAGGTACTCAATTTTCTACATACAATGGTGTTCGAGAAAAGTTACCTTTGGAGGTTTTAGTAGGAGTGTCGCAAGAGTTAGAAAATGTTCCCATTCGATGGCATTTAACATTAGAGAATTTACAACAATGGAATATTGCTTTTGCTAATCCAGCGCGATCAGAACAATCTTTTAATGGAGCAGCAACTCCTGAAAAAGTATCTTTTGTAAATAATGCTTTGAGGCATGTAATTGCAGGAGTAGAGTTGTTCCCAAAAAGAGGATTCAACTTGCGTTTGGGATACAATTTTAGGCGGGCCGAGGAATTACGTATTCAAGAACAACGTAATTTTTCAGGACTTTCATTTGGTTTTGGACTCAAATTAAACAAACTTAAGTTCAATTATTCCTATTCCAGATATACGCTTGCTGGAAACACGAGTCTCTTTGGGCTAACCATAAATTTTCAAGAATAGTTTATTCATTTCAATTACCTTAAATTTTATATTTTGACAAAAAAAATTACCATTGCAATAGATGGATTTTCATCAACGGGAAAAAGTACGCTAGCAAAGCAATTAGCAAAACATTTAGGATATATTTATGTAGACACAGGAGCAATGTATCGTGCCGTAACTTTTTTTGCTATGAAACAAGGGTACATCAATGCAGATGCTTTTGATAGTAGCACTTTAATTGCGAGTTTGCCTGCTATTAAACTGCATTTTGAATTTAATGCGGAGTTAGGATTTGCAGAGGTTTTTTTGAACGATGTCAATGTTGAAACCGAAATTCGAACCATTGAAGTATCGCGTTTTGTGAGCAAGGTTGCTGAGGTTTCTCAAGTTCGAGCTAAATTAGTGGAACAACAAAAAGAAATGGGCAAGAACAAGGCAATTGTTATGGATGGACGAGACATTGGCACTGTGGTATTTCCTGATGCCGAGCTTAAAATATTCATGACGGCAAGTGCTAGCACCAGAGCACAAAGGCGGTATGATGAGTTAGTTGCTAAAGGAGATGCAGTAACCTATGAGGAAGTACTTAAAAATGTTGAAGAACGAGATTACATAGATACCCATCGAGAAGATTCGCCTTTAGTGATGGCAGAAGATGCAATTGAAATTGACAATTCACATTTGAGTCGTGAGGAACAATTTACTCAAGTTTTAGAAATGGTCAACGAAATCACTAAAACGATATAATTATTTGCAGATATCATTTTTAATGGTAGATTTACGCCTTGTAAATTTTTTAAAGTAAAAAAAAAACAATTCATCTCATGGGAATTAAAAATAGATTGATCATAATGAGTTTTCTCCAGTTTTTTGTTTGGGGAGCTTGGTTGATTACCATTGCAAATTATTGGTTTGGTACAAAAAGTTGGGAAGGAACCCAGTTTGGATTGGTTTTTAGTACCATGGGGATAGCGTCATTGTTTATGCCAACCCTAACTGGTATTATGGCAGACCGATGGATCAATGCTGAAAAGTTGTACGGAGCGCTACATATATTTTATGCTGGAGTATTGTTTTATATTCCTCAAGTTACAACACCTGAAAATTTTATTTACATCATGCTTTTGGCTATGTGTTTTTATATGCCAACTATCGCATTGAGTAATTCAATTTCCTACAATGCGTTAAAATTAAACAATAAAGATGTCATCAAAAATTTCCCACCTATTAGAGTTTGGGGAACAGTTGGGTTTATTGCAGCTATGTGGATTACTAATTTAACAGGTAATAAAGCAACGGAATATCAATTTTATATTGCGGGTTTGGCAGCTGTAGCCCTTGGTTTGTATGCTTTTACTTTGCCACCTTGTAAACCACAACGATTGTCAAAAGAAAACGCCTCTTTGATGGAGACTTTAGGATTGGAATCGTTTAAATTATTTGCTGATTATAAAATGGCGTTATTCTTTGTTTTCTCCATGTTTTTAGGAGGAGCACTGCAATTAACAAATGCTTATGGTGATGTTTTTCTTGATGAATTCAAGCATTTTCCTAAATATGCCGATTCATTTGTAGTAGAATATTCTACAATTATCATGTCTATATCCCAAATTTCTGAGACCTTGTTTATCTTGGCAATTCCATTTTTCTTGAAACGTTTTGGAATTAAACAAGTCATGTTAATAAGTATGTTAGCGTGGGTATTGCGTTTTGGGTTGTTTGCTTATGGAAACCCTACAAGCGGTTTATGGATGATTATTATGTCATGTGTAGTGTACGGAATGGCGTTTGACTTCTTTAATATCTCAGGATCCTTATTTGTTGAAACGAATACAGACGCCAAAAACAGATCGTCAGCCCAAGGGTTGTTTATGATGATGACCAATGGTTTTGGAGCGGTTTTAGGAAGTTTCACCTCAGGTTGGGCAATAGATAAATATTTCACCAAGTCATTTACGAGTACTACAGATTTAGCAGGTTTCTTGCAAACGGAGCCAACTAATTCTAAAATGGCTGATTTTGTTACAAGTCAAGGTAAAACTATTGATGCAGATGGCCTTTTTGATTCGGTTATATTAATGAAAGATTGGCATACTATTTGGCTTGCTTTTGCCATTTATGCATTGATAATAGCAGTTGCATTTGCTGTTTTATTCAAACACAAACATAATCCTTTGGATGTAGAGCAAATTAGTCATTAAAGAGAAACATAAAAATAGATTAAACCCGATAGCAACTGCGTGATCGGGTTTTTTTTGTTCTTGAAAGTACGAATTCTAGTAAAATAGCCCCGATTGCAGCGGCATCCTTTTATAAGGCTTCTAGTTCGCTGCGGCGAACTAGAAGCCTTATAAAAGATATAGCGAAAAGCGGGAACGGGCTTCTTGAAAAAGACTGTATCTTCTGCTCCTTATTATCAATTGATTATCTAGAGTTTAAAATTTTGGTAATCAAAATTAATGTATTACTTTTGCAGTCCTTAAGGTGAATAAGAGTTTCCTTTGGGGTTCAATCATCTATACAAACAACTTCTGCTGTTTTCTAGCACATTAAGAAACTCGAGAAAATACAGAATACAAATTTTTAATCAGCATGTCTGAACAAGTAAAATCACAAGAAGAGTTTTTAGCAAATTTTAACTGGCACAATTTCGAAGAAGGTATTGATGCTGTTGATGAAAAAAACTTATTAGAGTTTGAGGAATTAGTTTCTAAAACTTTTATTGCAACTGATCAAGAGGAAGTTGTAGAAGGAACAGTTGTAAGAATTACAGATAGAGACGTTATCGTTGATATCAACGCTAAATCTGAAGGTGTAATTTCATTGAATGAATTCCGTTACAACCCAGCATTAAAAGTAGGTGATACTGTTGAGGTATTAATTGATATCCGTGAGGATAAAACAGGTCAGTTAGTATTATCTCACCGTAAAGCACGTACTATCAAATCTTGGGATAGAGTTATTTCGGCTAACGAAACAGGTGAAATCGTTAATGGTTTTGTTAAATGCAGAACTAAAGGTGGTATGATCGTTGACGTTTTCGGAATTGAAGCGTTCTTACCAGGATCTCAAATTGATGTTAAGCCAATTAGAGATTACGATGTATACGTAAACAAAATGATGGAGTTCAAAGTTGTGAAAATTAACCACGAATTTAAAAACGTAGTTGTATCTCACAAAGCGCTTATTGAAGCGGATATTGAAATCCAGAAAAAAGAAATCATCGGTCAATTACAAAAAGGACAAGTATTGGAAGGTGTTGTTAAAAACATTACTTCTTATGGTGTGTTTATTGACTTAGGTGGAGTTGATGGATTGATTCACATTACTGACCTTTCTTGGTCTAGAATCAACCACCCATCTGAAGTTCTTGAATTAGATCAAAAATTGAACGTTGTAATCCTTGATTTCGATGATGAGAAAACAAGAATTCAATTAGGATTGAAACAATTAAACGCTCACCCATGGGATGCTTTAAATGCTGATTTGAAAATTGGTGATAAAGTAAACGGTAAAGTAGTTGTAATCGCTGATTACGGTGCATTTATCGAAGTTGCTGAAGGTGTTGAAGGTTTAATCCACGTTTCTGAAATGTCTTGGTCTACGCACTTACGTTCTGCTCAAGATTTCGTAAAAGTTGGTGATGTTGTTGAAGCTGTTATCTTAACTTTAGATAGAGATGACCGTAAAATGTCATTAGGTATCAAACAATTATCTCAAGATCCTTGGACTGATATCACTGCTAAATACCCAGTAGGTTCTAAGCACACAGGTATTGTTAGAAACTTTACAAACTTTGGAATTTTCGTAGAATTAGAAGAAGGAATTGATGGATTAATCTATATCTCTGACTTATCTTGGACTAAGAAAATCAAGCACCCATCTGAATTCGTAAACGTTGGTGAAAAACTTGACGTTGTAGTATTAGAATTGGATGTTGATGGACGTAAATTATCTTTAGGTCACAAACAAACAACTGCTAATCCTTGGGATCAGTATGAAGATTCTTTCGCTGTAGGAACTATCCACAATGGTGAAATTTCTGAAATTGTTGACAAAGGAGCTACTGTAGAATTCGGAGATGATATCGTTGCTTTCATTCCAACTCGTCACCTTGAAAAAGAAGACGGAAAGAAATTGAAAAAAGGCGATACTGCTGATTTCAAAGTAATCGAATTCAACAAAGAATTCAAAAGAGTAGTTGCATCTCACACTGCTATCTTCCGTGAAGAAGAAGAGAAAAATGTGAAATCAGCTTCAGAAAACACATCATCTAACTCTTCTACAAATGCACCAGCTGCAACTTTAGGAGATAACAATGATATGTTAGCTGCATTGAAAGCTAAAATGGAAAAATCAGAGAAAAAATAATTCTCCGTTTTTTATAAATAGAAAGTCCCACAGCAATGTGGGGCTTTTTTTGTAGTTCTAATTTCTAGGAGCTTTTTCCTGCTATTCGCTTCAATCTTTTTCGTCCTGAACTTGTTTCAGGATCGTGAAACAAGTTCAAGACGAAAAAAGGATTTACGCTGCTATCAGGGCTAGGGAGTTTGTTTGCAGTTGTCAATTTAGCTTTAATGTTGGTATTTATCGCAAACAAAGTTTATGGGTTAATTAGCTGCCAATAATTGAGACTCTTCGGGTGTAAAATCATTAAGGATCGCGTAGGTATCAATTTTGGCAATAGCCATTTCATCTAATATATCAATTAGATTTTTATAATTGCATTTTTTACTTGGTTTTATAATCACAATTGGTCCTCTGGAAGAATCACCGTAAAACTCTTGAATTGATTTTTTTTTATTGCGAAGCTCTTGACGAATTCCATTTGAATCGTACGATAACATTTTGGGTTTTTCAATCGGGTAGGATAAAAGGCCTTGATAGCTTACTAACTTGTCGTTGTCATCTAATAGCATTGTAATTATTCTGTATTCACTAATACATGAGATTTTCCCACAAGTAGACTCATCATGATATGGTAAATCTAGCTGTATTTCATTAGGCTTTGCCAAATCAATAGTGACCATGAAAAACACGATCAAAAGAAAAGACACACTCACCATAGCGGTTAAATCAACTCTAGACTCTAATTTTTTGCTTCTAATTTTTTCATTTAGGTTTTTCATAGCTTAAAGTTTATATCCTAATGTACTAAAAATAGTTTATGGTTGTTAAAAAAGTGCTAATTTATTTCAGTGTATATTTGTTAATATATTGATATTTAGGTATTTGTGGTTTTATTTTGCTTTTCTTTATTTTTTAAGTAAAACCATATTCATAAAAGGAGCGTAAATGACTTTATATAACTTAAACAATTAAATTTTATGAAAACTAGAAAATTTTTATCAGTTGCTTTTATGGCATTAGTATTTGGAGCAACTTCTTTTGCACAAAAAACAGTAATGGTTGGTGGAGCAGCAATGTATCCTTCAAAAAACATTGTTGAAAATGCTGTAAACTCAAAAGATCACACCACGCTAGTAGCAGCAGTACAAGCAGCTGGACTAGTAGAAACATTACAAAGTAAAGGACCATTCACCGTTTTTGCCCCAACAAATGCAGCGTTTGATAAGTTGCCAACAGGTACAGTTGATACTTTATTAAAACCAGAAAATTTAAAAACATTGCAAACTATCTTAACTTACCACGTAGTTGCTGGGAAAATGAATGCTGTAGATATTGCAAAAGCAATTAAAGCAGGAAATGGAAAAGCTACACTAAAAACAGTAAGTGGCGGAACATTAACAGCTTGGATGAAAGGTAAAGATCTTTACATTACAGATGAAAATGGTGGCCAATCAAAAGTAACGATTGCTGATGTTAACCAATCAAATGGTGTCATTCATGTTGTAGATACTGTTGTGTTACCTAAAAAATAAATGTAAGAATGAGGTTGATTTTTGGTTAGTTTTTGTAGCCCTACACTTTTTGTGTGGGGCTATTTTATTATAATCAATTTGTAACATCGTAAATACGGAAACTTTTCTTTACTTATTTTTCTTATAAATAAACGATTTTTAAATAAATGTTAAAAAAAAGTGTAGTTTTGTTTAAATTTTAATACTATGACTATAAAATCACCTTTTTTTTCGACTAAGGTTGTTTGTTTTGTTGTTTTTTATTTCGCTTTTCTTTCGCATTCTGCTTACAGTCAATGTGAAGGAATTGCTGGTACTGATAACGTAGCGCTTGATATTTGTGATATAACAAACATTTCCAGTAGAAACATAGATCTTAAAACGCAACTTGGTTCGCATTCTGCTGGTGGTACGTGGAGAGATGAAGATAGATCAGGCGGTCTCAATAGAACCACAGGAATTTTAAATGCTCAATTAATTCGTCGTAGCGGAACATATAGGTATTCTTATACCGTTACAACAAGTTCAGGATGCATTGATACTGCTATAGTTACGGTTCGAATAGGAGGATATACTGGAGTTCCTGGTGCGAATACCTCTATTTGTAATACAGAATCTGCATATAATTTATTTGAAGCCTTTAATGGAGATTTTCTTCCTCCACAAATAGGCGGTACTTGGGTAGGAAATACCACTAGTCTTGGTTTGAACAATAATACTCTTAATACCATCAATCTAAATCCCGGTAGTACATACGAATATACCTATTCTATTCCTGCTATTGGTTCTTGTCCTGCTCCACCTGATGTAAAAATATTTATAACTATTTATCGATCTCCTATTGCTGGAATCCCTGAGGAAGTCAAATTATGTTCTAATGAGTTAAACTCTTACACTAACTATAATCTATTTGATGGTTTAGTAGGCGAGGATGCTGGAGGTGTATGGCGAGAAAGTGGCACTAACGAGTTAGATGATACTGATGATACAGACTCTGTTGTAAACATTCAAAATATATACAACACGAGCGGGCCAGGATTTTACCGTTTTACGTATACTGTTTTATCAGATAACAACGTGTGTGTAGACCAAACATCAGTATTGTTTATTACTTTAGAAAAACAGCTGGATTATACAGGTGCCACTTTGCAGGTAAATGCACCAATTTGTGAAAATGAGCGTGGTACAACAGAATTTTCAGCTTCGATAAGAAATGTAGTTGCTATTCCCAATGGAGTATATACGGTTACATATACCATTTCTGGTAATTCCACTGTTTTTTCGACAACGCAAAATTTTACCAATAACGTTTTTACTTTTCCTTTGCCATCTAGTAATTTTAATGCTGTTGGAAATTATACCATAACTATACTAAATATAGAAAGCGCAACCACTCTAGGAATTTGTACTAATATAATTCCTGCTATTGCCGCTAATATTGTAATAAACCCAATTCCACAAACAAATAATGCCTCCTTACTTATAAATTCTATTTGTCAATCAACAAATGCAGAAGTTACTTTATCAGGAATTAGTAATCTAACAGATGGGGATTATAGTATTGTGTATTCTTTATCTGGAAGTAATAGTCTTGCTAATCAAAGCATAACCATTACGGTTCGTGCAGGAGTTTCATCATTCCAGATTCCTGCTTCGCAAATTCCTAATGTGGGAAATACTAATTTTATCATTAGCAGAATTACAAACTTGGCTACTAATTGTACCAATACCGCATCAATAGTTAGCTCGTTTTTGATAAAAGCGCTACCAGATGCGCGCAATTTATCAGTTGCTATTAGAGCCGTTTGTAAAGATCAGCCCGTAGTTGTTGAACTTTCGGGATTAGGGAATTTAACCGCTATAACAATAAGTTACTCTTTGTCTGGTGCCAATACTAGCGGTCTTCAAATGGTTCCTTTGCTTGTTAATGCTGGTAGAGCCACTTATACCATTCCTAATTCATTATTATCCAATACCGGAACAACATTATTTAATTTACAATCTCTTACAGATTCAAATACGAGCTGTCTTGCTTTAATGAATACTATTAGCAAAGATTTTGTGATTAACGCCTTGCCTATTACACCCATTACAAGCAATCAAGAATTTTGTAAAGTCCAAAATGCTACCGTAGCCAGTCTAGTACCTAATGGCCCTCAGTATAGATGGTTTAATTCGCTTACAAGTACAACTGCCTTACCTGCGGCAACGGTATTGCAATCTGCGAATTATTACGTAAAAGAGGTAAATACAACTACAGGGTGCGAATCTGGTTTAGCTCTTGCTCAAGTTGTTATTAATGAATTGCAAACTCCTGTACTACTTGAAAATGGGGAGAAATTTTGTGGGTTAGATTTGCCTACTATTCAAAGTTTGTCTAATAATGTTACTTCAAATGGAACTGTAGTGTGGTATGATGCTGCTGCAGGAGGAAATTTATTATCTAGTACAGTTTTACTTCGAGATAATGGAATATATTATGGTTTTGATTCAATAAATACAAACAATTGTTTATCAACAACTCCTTTACAAGTTACAGTTTCCTTAACTAATTGTGATGTCACGCCTCAATTTTTTATTCCAGATGGGTTTTCACCCAATGGTGATGGTGTAAATGATACTTTTTCTATTCCAGATATTGATTTTATCTATCCCAATTATGCATTAGAAATATTCAACAGATACGGAAGTCTCCTGTATACGGCTAATAAAAACAAGCCAAAATGGGATGGTACTTCATCAGACTCTAAAACAAGTAGCAACGGAAAAGCGCCTGAAGGAGTTTATTTTTATGTTATTCATTTTAATAAAGACGGAATTTCACCAAAGCAAGGACGCCTTTATTTAAACAGATAACAATCTTTATTTTTTAAAAAATAATACATGAAAAAGTTCATACTACTATCAAGTCTTTTCTTGATAATAACAAAATTAACGGCGCAACAAGACCCTCAATATACACAATACATGTATAATATGAGTGTTTTAAATCCAGCTTATGCTACAGGAATAGAGTCTAATTTAAATTTGGGTACCTTGTATAGATCCCAGTGGGTGGGTGCTGTGGGTGCACCAAAAACATTGACATTATTTGCACACATGCCTGTAAATGAAAAAGTAGAAGTAGGGTTTTCATTAATATCAGATGATATAGGCGGCGGAGCAAAAAAAGAAAATAATTTTTTTGCAGATTTTGCTTATTTACTAGAGTTTAATAACAATGATAAAGTATCCTTTGGTGTAAAAGCTGGATTTACCAATTTGCAAACAAATTTTGATGGTTTTGTATTTGAAAGTGGTAATCCAGGAACAGATGATGCTTTTTCAGAAAACAGAAATGACATCATGCCAAATGTAGGTGTTGGAGCCTTTTATTTTACAGACAACTATTATGTGGGTTTTTCTGCCCCAAATTTATTAGCCACAAAACAATTTGAAAATAGGTCGGGTAACAATTCCTTTAGTAGAGAAAACACCCATGTTTTCCTAACAGCTGGATATGTATTTAAAGTATCTGAACAATTCAAATTTAAGCCAGCTGTTATGTCAAAATACGTTTCAGGTGCGCCAATATCTCTCGATGTAACTGCAAATCTTTTGTACAATGAAAAATTTGAGTTTGGAGCGGCATATCGACTGGGAGATTCAGTAAGTGCTATGATGAATGTAAAAGCTACACCAAGTATTCGTGTTGGGTATGCTTACGATTACAACACCTCTAGCCTTGGTGCATTTAATTCGGGAACACATGAGATTTTTGTATTGTTTAATTTAGATTTATCCAGCAGAGGATATGATAAATCACCACGATTTTTCTAAGACATAAATTATGAAAAAAATATACTTGCTACTATTGGTATTTTCCATCCAATTATTACATGCCCAAGACGACAATCTAAAAAGAGCTAACCGACTTTTTGAACGCACTTTTTACAATAAAGCAATTCCATTGTATAAATCAATAATACAAGATAATAATTCGCAAATTGTAATTCAAAACCTTGCTGACTGCTACTATTATACAAATGATTTTAATACTTCTCAGTATTACTATAAACTTTTAATTACAAATTTTGGAAATGAAGTTGGAGAAGAATATTATTTTAAATATACACAAACTTTAAAAGCATCTGGAAAATATGATGAAGCTTATACTGTTTTACAAAAATATTACGCTTCCTTATCAGATAAAGATGTTTTGATCAAGTATAAAAAAGGCCTTCAAGTTCTTGAAAACGTTACTGCTATTGGGGATAGATACCAAATTAAAAATTTGAAAATAAATACACCCCATACGGAGTTTGGAGGCTTTATTACAGGTAATTCTTTTGTATTTGCAGGTGTCAAATCTAAAATGGGTATGTTTGATAAACGTTTTAAATGGAATGGCGAATCATATCTTGATTTGATGGCAATTCCGTTACGCAATGTAAACGCAGTTGACTCAGTAGCCAATGGTTTTGACAATAAAATAAACACAGCTATGCATGAATCAAATGCTGTATTTACAAAAGATGGAAAAACCATTTTTTTCACAAGAAATAACTATAAAAAAGGCAGACGAGGTAAAAATAAAGATAAAGTTTCTAATTTGCAGTTGTTCAGAGCTTCGTGGAATAACGGAAAATGGACAAATATAATTTCGTTGCCTTTTAATAACGACAATTATTCAACTGAACATCCAGCATTAAGCTTGGATGAAAAAACATTATATTTTGCTTCAGACATGCCAGGAACATTGGGTTCATTTGATATTTTTTCAGTAGAAATTCATGGAGATACTTTTGGGGTACCTGTTAATCTAGGTAATACAATTAATACTGCTCGAAAAGAGCAATTTCCATTTGTTTCAAAAGACAATAAGTTGTATTTTTCTTCAAATGGACATGAAGGGTATGGTGCATTAGACGTATTTGTTTCGAATTTACAAAATGGAGTTCCTACGCAAGCTGAAAATGTTGGGTTACCCATAAACTCGGGGTATGATGACTTTGCTTTTTTTATTAATTCAGATTTAAAGGAAGGTTTTTTCTCTTCAAACCGCTCAGGAGGTAAAGGCAGTGATGATATTTATTCGTTCACAGAAGAGAAACCATTGATTATTGAAGATTGTAAGCAATATATCACTGGAATTATTACAGATATTGATACTAAATTACCATTAGATAATGTCTTGGTACAAATACAAAACTCTGATGGTGAAATAATACAAAGTAGCATAACAACTAGCGAAGGTAAATTAAGTTTTGAAGTATTATGTAAATCCACATATAAAATTACGGCAGAAAAAGACAATTATACTTCAGCATTTAAAAAAATTGTAGTTAATGCTGAGCGCAAAAAGAATAATGATGCTTCCATGCAAATTAAATCAAATGAGGTAATTAAACGAGAACAGCAACTTGTTTTAGAGGAAGAAGAGAGAAATAAGCTCACTGCTATAGCTTTGCAACAAGAAAAAGAAAAAGTAGCTCAGGCTGAGAAAATAAAAAGCATAGCGCTAAATGCAAAAAGAAATCAAGAATTAGCTGAAGCCAAAAAAATTGAAAAAGTTTCTACTATTTTAGCAAATGAAAAAGATGTTGTAAAAGATAAAGACCGCTTAATCATCAAGACCGATCCTATTTATTTTGATTATAATTTATGGTATATCAGAAAAGACTCTAAAACTATCTTGAATAAAGTTGTTGCTTTGATGAAAAAATATCCAGAAATGATCGTAGAAATAGGTTCCCACACGGATAATAGAGGAAATGAAAAATTTAATAAAGACTTATCTCAAAAACGAGCACAGGCTACAAGAGATTACTTTTTAGATCAAGGAATTTCACCAAAACAAATTTTTGCAAAAGGATATGGTGAATCAGTTCAAATTATAAAATGTATTCCTGAAGAGAGCTGTACCGAAGAAGAGCACGAACTCAACAGAAGAAGTGAATTTGTAATAAAGAGTTTGTAAAAAAGGTTTTATATATGAAAATGCCCCAAAAAGTGATACGCTATTTGGGGCATTTTTCATTAAATTTATTTGGTTAAAATAGAATTTTAAATAATAACGATTTTGTTTTTTATAGCATAAAGTACAAGGCCAATTCTAGTTTTAATTTCAAGTTTTTCAAATAGGACCTCTCTATAACCATCGATTGTTTTTGGGCTTAGAAACATTTCCTCTGCAATTTCCTTGTACGTTTTTTCGGTACAGGCTAGTTTTAGAAAAATGAGTTCTTTTTCTTTTAAAATAATTTTTTTACTGTCACGATCAATTCGATTAATCAAAATAGATGAAACTAACTCAGTAAAATAAAAGCCTTTTTCAATTACCGCAATAATTGCTTCTTGAAAAATTTTTGGGCTAGTATCTTTTAGTAAATATCCTTTGGCACCATTGGTAATCATTTTTATGATGGTTTCATCGTCATTGTTTACTGAGAGGGCTATAACATTCAAGTTGGGTTGGTTTTCCTTTATCCATTTAATGGTGCTTAATCCATCTAAAATGGGCATGTTAACATCTAAGAGTACTAGATCTACTATGGTTTCAGGGTTTTCTTGAAGATGATTAATAAATTCTTTGCCATTTTCGAAGCTATTAACCACTTCAAAATCATCAAAACTATTTATTAAGAGTTTTAAGGATTGAGAAAAGAGTAGATGATCATCTACAATAATTATTTTATTGGTAGTCTTCATGATTTGTGGTTAAAGGATAAATTAACTTAATTGAGGTGCCATTATTATTGGAATGTATATCTACTGATGCTCCAATAAGTTGAGCTCTTAGTTTCATGTTGTTCAATCCAGAACCGGTAGATAATTCATTGGTATTGTATCCAATTCCGAAATCTGTTAAGGTTAATAGGAAATATTCTTTTGAGGTTTGAATTGTGATTTCAAAGGTTTCACTATGGGAATGTTTTAAACTATTGTGAATGGCTTCTTGAAAAATTCGGTAAATAAATAATTCATGTTCAAAATGTATTTGGGGTGAAATGCCATCCCAATTTAAAATACATTTAATTTTTTTTAATTTTTTAATTTTATCTAAGTCTAGCTGTATCGCTTCAATGAAATTACATTGCAAGGTATTTTCTTTATTAATTATTCGCGATAAAATTCTAATTTCATCCAGCGCGTTTGCAATGATTTCTTTTAAGCCATTTAGTTCTTTGGGTTTGATAATCTTTTTTTCATCATATAGAAATAAGTTCAGTTGCATTATAGCTACAGATAGTATTTGGCCAATATTATCATGAAGTTCTTTACTAATTTCGGATAAGGTTTGATCTTTGATTTCTATCCTTGTTTTTACTAATTCAGATTGAAAGTAGTGCTTGGATTTCATTTGTTCAATCAAAAAAGAATTCTTTTTCTTTGAAAAATAAAAGAACAAAGTCAGTAGTATTACAATTAGTGTAAAGAAAATTATACTAAGTGAAATTATTAATAGTTGTATCTCTTTTCGCTCCATAAAAATCCGATGATAAAACAGCCGTTCATTAATAGATTCAATATAAAAAGCACTAAGCTAAATATTGATTCATCATTTTTTATTAAAAACCATTTTATAGCCAACATAAAAGGTAAAAAAGGTACGTGAAAAAGCAAAATTCCAAGAATAAACCAAAAGTAAATTGATTTCTTGAAATTAAGTATTTTTTTAGAATTAAAAATTTCTATGAAATAGCAACATGATAACAGTAATACAAAAACTACTCCAAGTGCAAAACTATTGGTGAATACGGTATCGTTATGATATTGAAAATAGTAAAGGTTAAAAAAGTAAAATAAATAGAAGATAATTAAAAAGCAAATTGCAATTCTTTTAAATTCTAATTTAAGTAAGAGCGCGTACAACAATACGATATAAGCAGTGAAACTAGCTAACATATAAAAATTATAGACTGAAAAATTAA
>NZ_QKNZ01000024.1:0-30859 GCF_014156605.1 Flavobacterium sp. SOK18b | reverse complement strand
TTGAATTGTTTGTTATTGGAATTGTAAAATTAATAAATAAATTCTGTAATTAATTGTAAATCAACATAAAAATTCAAATTTTTATTAAAAATTTATTTTGCAAACCGGAATAGACTCCATTTTATGGCGGTTTGCTGTGTTTAGACGTTTGTAAATTTCGAAGACAATTTTTTGTCGTCCTTCAAAATCAGATGCTTTTTTTCCAGATTCATCAGCTAGCATTGCCCATTCTAATTCGTCATAACTAGCACCCAGTTGGTCTTCATCTGTTCTGTCATCACCAAAAAGTCCATCTGTAGGGGATGCCTTTTGAATAGAAGTTGGAATTTTTAAATAGTGCCCCAATTCATACACTTCGGATTTCATTAAATCAGCAATAGGACTCAAATCTACGCCGCCATCACCATATTTTGTGTAAAATCCAACACCAAAATCTTCAACTTTGTTTCCAGTTCCAGCAACTAGCAATCCATGTATGCCTGCCAGGTAATACAACGTAGTCATTCGTATGCGGGCTCGTGTGTTTGCTAGAGAAAGGTTGAACTTTGCCTCATCGATACTGTGAGGGACACTTTGTTTAAAAGTTTCAAATACTGCAGTCAAATCAGTTTGTACACTTTGTACGTTTGAAAATCTAGATTTTAATTGCTCAATATGCTCTTGGGCTCTTTGTACGTGGCTTTCAGCCTGATGAATAGGCATTTCAACACATAAAACTTGTAAGCCTGTTTGTGCACACAAAGTAGAGGTTACTGCAGAGTCTACACCACCCGAAATACCTATGACAAAACCATTAACTTTTGCATTTTCGGCATAGGTTTTTAACCAGTTTACAATATGAGTATTTACTTTTTCAGCTTCAAAAATACTTTTTTTAGTCATAATAATTCACGTTTTAAAAAGGAGGGATGTATATTTGCAAAAGCAATTTGTTGTGCATTAATTCCCGAGGTTACATACACAAATTTAATTAATTAATTATGAAAAAATACCTATTAACAGCAGTCTTTTGTCTTGTTTTGATGGCATGCGAGAAAAAAACGAAAGTAGAGCATGAAGTTACAGAGATTCCTGTAGATTTAAAGGTAGAAAGATTTGACAAACTTTTTTTCGAAACCAAACCAGAAAATTTAGATAAGGTAAAAAAACAGTATCCTTATTTTTTTCCTGCAGGCAATGATAACACGGTTTGGATAGAGAAAATGCAAAATCCTCTTTGGAGAGAACTTTACACAGAGGTTCAAAAAAAGTATGCCAACATAGAACCAGTAAAGAAAGAGTTAGATGATTTATTTAAGCAAATAAAATATCATTTTCCAAAAACAAGAACCCCAAAAGTGATCACTGTGATTTCTGAAATGGATTACAATACCAAAGCAATTTATGCAGATTCTTTGGTAATCATTTCTCTCGAATTGTACTTAGGAAAGGATCATAAATTTTATCAATTTCCCAATTACCTAAAACAAAATTTTGAAGAAAGACAAATTGCACCTGATGTAGTGTCCAGTTTTGCCATGCGTAAAATTCCTCCGGGAACTCAAAAGGAGTTGTTGTCTCAAATGGTTTATTGGGGTAAGCAGCTTTATTTGAAAGATTTACTGTTGCCTACTTACACTGACGCCGAAAAAATAGGGTACACTCCTGAACAAATAAAATGGTGTGAAGAAAACGAAAGCTACATGTGGCGCTATTTCTTAGAGAAGGAAATGCTCTATAGTAGTGAGCAAAAATTAGCACTTAGGTTTATCAACCCAGCACCGTTCTCAAAATTTTATTTAGAAATTGATAACGATTCTCCTGGTCAAGTAGGGGTATGGGTAGGATGGCAAATTGTTAGAGCTTACATGGAAAACAGTGGCGCTTCACTAGAAGAATTGTTAAAAACAGACGCAAAAGAAATCTTTGTTAAATCAAAATACAAACCCAAAAAATAATGTCAAATACCAATACATCAGAAATAAAATTTTTAGTTGAACTAGATGAAAATCGCGTTCCAGAAAAACTAATGTGGACTGCCAAAGATGGTGGTGTAGAGCAACAAGAGGCTAAAGCTATAATGCTATCAATCTGGGATAGTAAAGCAAAAGAAAGTATGAGAATTGATTTGTGGACAAAGGATATGCCTGTAGATGAAATGAAAATTTTTTTCCATCAGACTTTAGTTGCCATGTCTGACACTTTTAATAGGGCCACAAACGATGAAAAAATGGCTGCAACAATGAAAGATTTTTGCGATTATTTTGCAGAAAAACTGGACTTAACCAAAAAATAAAAAAATAAGAGCTGTTCCTGCAGCTCTTATTTTTTTTGGATAGATTTCTTTTTAAGATCTTTCAATATCTTTTTTAGACTTCCTAATACTAATTTATTGGAGCTTTTATGAAAATTGATGTTATCAATTAGTTTGTTTGATTTTTTGGTTTCCCACATTGACTTCTGTTGAACTGCTCGATCCCTACCTATTACTTTTTGTGCATATATAATTTGATGTAAATTCAAATCGTATATTTCTAGAGTTACTTCACCATTGTTTTCCTCTCTTGATTGTTCATCGTCAAATAAAGAGATTGTTCCTAATTCATCCTTATTTTTTTTGGATGATACATTGATAAAGTAATCAAATCCGGTACCTGCTTGTAGTGATTTGATTTGTTCTTTGTTGGGGTTAAGGGGTATGTTTTCAGGAAGGAGCAAGCCCTTAGCATCAGTCCGAAAATGATAACGGTTACCTATATTTTCAGCAAAAAACGATGTTGCTTCTTCAGTGAGTTTTTCTCGATTTTCCTTAGCGCTGTAGACCGTGTTTAAGAGCCATTTTCCTTGGGTAAAATCTACACCTGTTTTGTAATCATGATTTGTAAATAGGTAGGTGTTGGATTTACAGGAGGTCAGAGCTATAAAAAGAATTCCTACTTTAAAAAGGATGCTCCTATTGTTTGAATTCATTGAAAAATTAGTTCTAAAATTGACTGTTGTTTTTAAAAACTTCTTGATTTACTTCATCAATATAGGTCAATAACTCTTCCTTTCCAGTAGATTCTGTTGCAGATGTAACAAAATATTGAGGCATTTCGGCCCAGTTATTTGCAAACATTTTCTTTTTATAGGCAGCAATGTGGGAGTCAATTTTTACTTTACTAATCTTATCGGCTTTGGTGAAAATAATACAAAACGGAATTTCGCTTTCGCCCATGTATGACATGAATTCAACATCTATCGTTTGTGCTTCATGCCTAATATCAATTAACACAAAAGCGCAAACAAGTTGTTCTCTTGTTTCAAAATAATCAGTAATAAATTCTTGAAATATAGACTTCGTTTTTTTAGATACTTTAGCATAACCATAGCCAGGTAAATCCACTAAAAACCAGTTGTTATTAATCAAAAAATGATTGATTAGTTGTGTTTTCCCTGGACGTCCCGATGTTTTGGCTAATTTTTTGTGGTTGGTAATCATGTTAATCAAGGATGATTTTCCCACATTAGATCGGCCAATAAAAGCATACTCCGGTAAAAAGTCTTTGGGACATTTTGATACATCGGAGTTACTGATAACAAATTCGGCGGTATTAATTTTCATGTTCTAAAGGTGTAAAATGCAAACTGTACCTTAATGTATGGCAAGATGCGTATTGGTAAGCCATTCTTCTAGCAGGCGGTTGAATTCTTCTGGATGCTCCATCATTGCAGCATGACCGCATTTATCAATCCAGTACAAAGTAGAGTTTGGTAATAATTTATGAAATTCTTCGGCAACATCTGGAGGTGTTACTTTATCATTTTTTCCCCAAATAATACAAGTTTGTACATGCATTTTAGGTAGATCTTTGGCCATATTATGGCGTATAGCACTTTTTGCAATCGTAAGCGTTTTTATTAATTTGATACGGTCGTTTACGGATTCGTACACTTCATCGATAAGTTCTTTTGTTGCAACTTTTGGATCATAGAATACGTCTTCGGCTTTCTTTTTTATGTATTCGTAATCACCTCTTTTTGGGTAACTATCACCCATGGCGCTTTCGTAAAGACCAGAGCTACCAGTAATTACAAGTCCAGCTACTTTTTCAGGATACATTTTGGTGTGATACAATGCAATATGTCCTCCTAGGGAATTTCCAAGTAAAATAACACGCTCTAATCCTTTGAAGGTGATGAAATCTTTAACGTATTTTGCAAAACTTTTTACATTAGTCTTTAAAATGTTTTGTGTGTAAATGGGTAAGTCTGGAATGATAATTTTGTAACCCTTTGAAGAAAAGTGATCGGCAACAGCATCAAAATTACTAAGTCCGCCCATAAGTCCGTGTAAAATGACAATTGGAGTCCCTTCACCTGCTTCATAATAGCTGTATCTTCCCTCTTTTTTATAGTGTTTTTCCATTTTTTTTTAATCCCTATTTTCAATTTTGACAAATATAGGATTTAATAAATAAAAATGAATTTTTAAGACAATTTTTAATTGTAAAATTATCACTAGCGCGTCATAAACAATCCTTTTTATGTAGTAAAATACTAGTGTTTTTTTTACGTGAAAATATCTTTTTAATTGCCTGATATTTCCATATTTTGAACAATCCTGCTAGGGTTTTTATTCTTGAATAGTGAATTAACAAAAATGAGGCTAACCTGTTGACAGTATATAAATTAAGGATTTTGGCTAGAAAGTGGTTAAACTTATTAACAAAGTGGTAGTAAGTGGTAAATTGTGGTAGATTTTTTTATATTTTTGCTCTACATCATTTAATACTTTTTGTTTGGACACAATTGTAGGAACATATGAATGCAAAGTTGATGCAAAAGGCAGGATGCTACTACCAGCACCTCTTAAAAAGCAATTGGCTTCATCACTTCAAGACGGGTTTGTTTTGAAGCGTTCTGTGTTTCAGCCATGTCTTGAGTTGTATCCTATGCAAGAGTGGAATGTAATGATGGCAAAAATTAACAAGCTCAATCGCTTTGTGAAAAAAAATAATGATTTTATCCGCAGGTTTACCGCAGGAGTAAAAGTGGTAGAGATTGATGCGCTAGGTAGATTATTGGCTCCAAAGGATTTAGCAGTTTTTGCAAGTATTACTAAAGATGTTGTTTTCTCGTCATCTATTAATATGGTAGAAATTTGGGATAAAGATTTGTATGAGAAATCAATAAGTGGAGATGATCTGGATTTTGCAGATTTAGCAGAAGAAGTAATGGGGAATTTAAATGACGACAACAATGGAATATCATAATCCTGTTTTGCTTCAGGAATCAGTAGATGGTTTAAATATTCATCCTGATGGAGTATATGTAGATGTAACTTTTGGAGGAGGAGGTCATTCAAAAGAAATTTTGAAACGGCTGGGGCCAAATGGGAAGTTGTTTGCCTTTGATCAAGATGAAGATGCATTAGCCAACGCATTAGCTGATGATAGATTTACCCTGATAAATGAAAACTTCCGTTTTATAAAACGGTTTTTGCGTTTTTATGGAGTAAAGAGTGTTGATGGAATTTTAGGAGACCTTGGAGTTTCTTCTCATCAGTTTGATGTTCCAGAAAGAGGGTTTTCAACTCGTTTTGATGCGGACTTAGATATGAGAATGAGCAAAAAAAATGACTTGAGTGCGTACAAGGTGGTAAACGAATATGATGAAGCAAATTTAAAAAGAGTTTTCTTGGATTATGGAGAGTTAAAAAATGCTCCTGTACTAGCCAGAACTATTGTGGAGGCCAGAACGCAATATCCAATAAAAACTACTGATGAGTTAAAAGAGGTTTTGTCAAGGTATTTACCAGAAAGAGTTAGGAATAAAATATTGGCTCAGATTTATCAAGCTATACGTATAGAGGTGAATCAAGAAATGGATGTTTTAAAGGAATTCTTAGAGCAATCTTTAGAAATCTTAAAACCAGAAGGACGTTTGAGTGTAATCTCTTATCATTCACTTGAAGACCGATTGGTGAAAAGATTTGTAAAAAACGGAATGTTTGATGGAGAGCCAGAAAGAGATTTTTTTGGAAATTTTTCGGTTCCATTTAAAACCATTGGAAAATTAATTGTTCCCAATGCTAACGAGATTAAAGAGAATAATAGAGCAAGAAGTGCCAAATTAAGAATTGCTGAAAAAAGATAAAAAATGAAAAACGGGGTTTACAGTTTATTAAAAGCAAAGTTTCTTGTAAACGATGATGCTGTAAAAAACTGGCGATTCATTGTTTTTGTAATTGTACTAGCTATTATTATGATTGCAAGCACACAAAGATTTGATCAAAAAGTTTTTGAAATAACAGCACTATCAAATCAGGTGAAAGAATTGCGGTCAGAGTTTATTGATAGAAGATCAGAGTTAATGAAATTAAAATTGGAGTCCACTATATCTGATAAAATGTTGCAAAGACAAATTTATCCATCCACAGTGCCACCAGTAAAAATAAAAGTAGTCAAAGAAGAAGAAAAAAACTTTTTCAAAAAAATATGGGAGTAGACGATAAAAATATATCCTACAGAATTTATCTGGTTGCTGCATTCATCTTTGTGATTGCAGTGGCAATTGCTATTAAATTAACGAATATTCAATGGGTTGAGGGAGATTATTATCGAAAATTAGCCAAAGAAAGAACGGTAAGGAACTTTGTAATCCCAGCCAATAAAGGAAATATTTACTCGGCTGATGGCAGTCTATTGGCTACATCAATTCCTAATTACGAAATACGTTTTGATGCCGTTGCACCCAAAACCGAAGTATTTGAAAAGAATGTAAAATCACTATCAGATTCTTTAGCAACAGTCTTGGGTAAAACATCTAGCTATTTTGAAAATGAATTAAGAAAAGCACGTGCCAACAAGAATAGATATTATTTAATAGGTCGTAAACTAGGTTATACTTCTTATTTTAAAATTAAAGGTTTTCCATTATTTAATTTGGGAGCTTTTAAAGGTGGGATAATTGTAGAGCAAGAAACAGTTAGGGAGCATCCCATAGGTAAAATTGCCGAAAGAACAGTAGGGTATGAACGTACTCAAAACGGTCAATCTGTTGATGGAAAAGGAATAGAATGGGCTTTTAGAAAATATTTGAATGGGAAAGACGGCAAGATTTTAAAACAAAAAATTGCAAAAGGACAGTGGAAACCTATTCGTGATGTTAATGAGGTAGATCCTCAAGACGGGTATGATGTGATCTCAACTATTGATGTTTATATTCAAGATATAGCACATCACGCTTTATTGAAACAGCTGGAGTCTTACGAAGCAGATCACGGATCAGTAGTAGTGATGGAGACTAAAACCGGTCATATTAAAGCAATTTCTAATTTAGGAAGAGCCAATGACGGAACTTATTATGAAACTACTAATTACGCTGTGGCGGAGTCTCATGAGCCTGGTTCTACTTATAAATTAGCAGGATTAATGGCATTGTTAGATGATAAAAAAGTAGATACAAGTGCAGTTTATGATAGCAAAAACGGAGTAATAACTTATTTTGGTAAAAAAGTAGAAGACTCTCATGATGGTGGATACGGCAAGATTTCGCTGGCTAGAGGATTTGAGGTTTCTTCTAACACGGTTTTGGTTCAAGCGGTTTATAATGCATACAAAGAGAATCCGTCACAGTTTGTAAATCACCTTAATAATTATGGACTTAATAAAACATTAGGACTTTCTATCAAAGGGGAAGGAATTCCGTACGTGCCTCAACCTACAGATAGAAGTTGGTCTAAAATATCATTGCCTTGGATGGCTTTTGGATACGGAGTGCATATTACACCAATGCAAACATTAGCTTTTTATAATGCCGTTGCAAATGATGGGGAAATGGTAAAACCACAATTTGTATCTGAAATAAAAGAATGGAATAGGACTATAAAAAAATATGAAAAAGAAGTTTTGAACCCTAAAATTTGTTCTAAGGAAACCATTGTAAAACTGAAAGCAGTCTTGGCAAATGTGGTGAAAAAAGGAACGGGATCTAAATTGTTTTCCAAAGATTTTTCAATGGCAGGAAAAACCGGTACGGCGCAGGTGAACTATGGTAAAGCAGGTAGAACAGGAATGTATTACGCGTCTTCTTTTGTGGGCTATTTTCCAGCCGAGAACCCAAAGTATTCTTGTATAGTGGTGGTGCATAAGCCCAATACTGCGCTTAATAATTATTACGGTGCTGATGTGGCTGGACCAGTTTTTAAAAGAATTGCACAAAAAATATTTACCGATGCGCCATCTACCAATACCATAAAAAATCTTGACAGGAAAATTGATAAGCAAGAACAAAACTATGAGGCTTACTATTCAAAAGTTCAGAAAAAGCAGAAAGTAGTTCCTAATCTTAAAGGAATGTCAGGCATGGATGCTGTAGCGCTTCTTGGAAATTTAGGTATGAAAGTAAAAGTTGTAGGTGTAGGAAAAGTAAAAAAACAGTCGTTGCAAGCAGGTGAAAGTGTAGTGAAAAATGCAACAATATTATTAGAGTTATCATGAAAGTACTAAAAGACATATTATACAAAGTAGCTATAGATTCGGTAACGGGTCTTACAGATATTCCTGTGAATAAAATAGAATTCGATTCTAGAAAAATTCTCGCAGGAGATGTGTTTGTTGCTATTCACGGTACAGTTTCAAACGGTCATGATTATATAGATAAAGTTATCCAACAGGGAGCCACTGCAATAGTTTGTCAAATATTGCCACTAGTACTTGCGCCAGGAGTAACGTTTATAAAGGTTCAAGATACCAACGCGGCATTGGCTTGCATGGCTGCAAATTTTTATGATTCGCCTTCGCAAAAACTAAAATTAGTTGGTATTACAGGTACTAATGGTAAAACCACTATTGCCTCTTTATTATACCAATTGTTTAAAAATGCTGGGTATAAAGTAGGATTGCTTTCTACTGTAAAAATCATGGTGAATGAGAAAGAGTATAAAGCTACTCATACCACTCCAGATTCAATTACCATAAACCACTATCTAAATGAAATGATAGAAAGTGGTGTCGAATATTGTTTTATGGAAGTGAGTTCGCATGGGATTCATCAAAAGAGAACAGAAGGATTGCATTTTACAGGTGGAGTTTTCACCAATTTGTCTCATGATCATTTAGATTATCACCCCACATTTGCTGAGTATAGAGATGTTAAAAAAGCTTTTTTTGATAGTTTACCAAAAACTGGTTTTGCTCTTACCAATGCGGATGATAAAAATGGATCTGTAATGTTGCAAAATACTATTGCTAATAAAAAAACATACGCCTTAAAAACCTATGCCGATTATAAAGCACAAATTTTAGAAAATCAATTATCAGGCTTGTTATTAAAGATAAACGGTCATGAAGTTTGGGTTAAATTGATTGGAGATTTCAATGCGTATAATTTGCTTGCAATTTACGGTACCGCTGTAGAATTAGGACTTGATAGTTTAGAAGTTCTTAGGTTGTTATCTAATTTAGAAAGTGTTTCAGGCAGGTTTCAATATATAGTATCGAATTCTAATGTAACTGCTATTGTTGATTATGCTCATACACCAGATGCTCTTGAAAATGTTTTGAAAACAATAAATACCATTCGTACTCAAAACGAGCAGCTGATTACTGTTGTGGGTTGTGGGGGTGACAGGGATAAAGCAAAAAGACCAGTAATGGCTGATATTGCTGCAAGTTTAAGTGACAAAGCTATTTTTACATCGGATAATCCAAGGAGTGAAGATCCTTTAGAAATTATTTCTGAAATGGAAAAAGGAGTCGCTCCACATCATTTTAAGAAAACAATTTCTATTACAGATAGAATGCAAGCTATTAAAACAGCGTGTCAGTTAGCACAGCCTAATGACATCTTGTTGGTTGCAGGTAAAGGTCATGAGACATACCAAGAAGTTAATGGTGTTCGTCATGATTTTGATGATATGAAAATAGTAAAAGAACTATTAGAACAATTAGGGAAATAATTTCACATCGTTTGGTATTTAAAGCGATCCATAGAAAAAAACAAAATAACAGTTAACAAGATAAACAAAGATATATGCTGTATTATTTATTTGAATATTTAGACAAAATGATGGATGTTCCTGGAACAGGAGTTTTTCAATACATTACTTTTAGATCAGCATTAGCCTTAATGCTATCGCTATTATTGTCTACTATTTATGGCAAACGAATTATTCACTTTTTACAAAAACAGCAAGTAGGAGAAACGGTTAGAGAACTTGGATTAGCAGGTCAAAATGAAAAAGCGGGTACTCCTACCATGGGAGGTTTGATTATCATATTTGCAACGCTTGTTCCAGTTTTACTTTTTGCAAAACTGCATAATATTTATATAGTATTGCTTATTGTTACCACGCTTTGGATGGGAACAATAGGATTTATAGATGATTATATCAAGATTTTTAAAAAGGATAAGCAAGGTTTAAAAGGAATTTTTAAAGTAATAGGACAAGTAGGTTTAGGGTTAATAGTGGGTACAGTTCTTTATTTTCATCCAGGTGTTACTGTACGTACAGATACGTCTACGTCAGATATTTTTAGAGCACCTACTAGCACCGTTGTTTTACCAGCTCCAATTGAAGAGAAATCAACAGCAACTACAATTCCGTTTTTTAAAAATAATGAGTTTGATTACGCCGAAGTTTTAGCTTGGACTGGAGAAGGTTATGAAAAATGGGCGTGGTTAATATTTATCCCAGTGGTAATTTTTATTATCACAGCTGTTTCAAATGGTGCGAATTTAACAGATGGTATAGATGGTCTTGCTGCAGGAACATCGGCAATTTCAGTGCTGGCGTTAGGTATTTTTACGTTTGTATCGGGGAATATTATTTTTTCCAATTACTTGAATATTATGTATATCCCTAACTCAGGAGAAATGACGGTTTTTATAGCGGCATTTGTAGGGTCTTTAATTGGGTTTCTTTGGTATAACTCGTATCCAGCATCGGTATTTATGGGAGATACGGGAAGTTTGACTATTGGGGGTATCATTGCTGTACTAGCAATTGCAGTTCGTAAGGAAATGCTAATCCCATTGTTGTGCGGTATTTTTCTAGTAGAAAATTTTTCGGTAGTACTTCAGGTGAGTTATTTTAAGTATACCAAGAAACGTTTTGGCGAAGGCCGCAGAATATTTTTGATGTCCCCATTACATCATCATTATCAAAAGAAGGGATATCATGAGAGTAAAATTGTTACCCGTTTTTGGATTGTAGCCATCATGTTAGCCATACTGTCCATAGTTACATTAAAATTGAGATAGTATGAGACTAGTTATTCTTGGTGGAGGAGAAAGCGGTATTGGAACTGCAATTTTAGGAAAAAAGAAAGGGTACGACGTTTTCGTATCTGACTTTGGAAAAATAAAAGGGAATTATAAAGAGGTTTTATCTCTCAATTCAATTCCGTGGGAAGAAGAAAAGCATACTGAGGATTTAATATTAAATGCTGATGTGGTTATGAAAAGCCCTGGTATTCCTGATAAATCTCCTATTGTTAAAAAACTAGTAGAAAAAGGTGTTTCGGTAATGTCAGAGATTGAGTTTGCTGCTCCTTTTACAAATGCTACCATTATAGGAATTACGGGTAGTAATGGAAAGACAACTACAACCATGCTTACATATCATTTATTGAAATCAGCTGGAGTAAATGTAGGTTTAGGAGGAAATATAGGTAAAAGTTTTGCTTGGCAGGTGGCCGATAATAAGTTTGATTATTATGTGCTTGAATTGAGCAGCTTTCAATTAGACGGGGTATTTAATTTCAAGCCACACATTGCAATAATTACTAATATTAGTCCAGATCATTTAGATCGATACGAATATAAATATGAAAATTATATCGATTCAAAGTTTAGAATAACAATGAATCAAACAGAGGAGGATTATCTAATTTATGACGCAGATGATGAAGCGATCAATAATTGGTTAACAACTCATCAAACAAAAGCAAAATTAATTCCTTTTTCATTGACAAAAACATTCAACGAAGGAGCTTACACAATACAAAATAAAATGGAAATTAAAATTAACCGAGAGGATTTTTCAATGGATACAGAGCATATCGCCTTAGAGGGAAAACATAATATGAAAAACGCAATGGCAGCCACTTCAGTAGCAAAATTAATGCAAATCAGAAAAGCTACTATCCGTGAAAGTTTGTCAAATTTCCAAGGAGTTGAGCACCGTTTAGAAAAGGTTTTGAAAATTCAGAACATTCAATATATTAATGATTCTAAGGCTACAAATGTAAATGCTACTTTTTTTGCTTTAGATAGTATGAATGCACCCACAGTATGGATTGTTGGTGGTGTTGATAAAGGGAATGATTATAATGAATTAATGCCATTGGTTCGTGAAAAGGTTAAGGCAATTGTATGTCTTGGAGTTGATAATAAAAAAATTATAGACGCATTTGGCAATGTAGTAGACATGATGGTTGAGGTAACTTCTATGAGTGATGCGGTAAGAATGGCGCAGCGCTTATCAGAGAAAGGAGATACCGTATTATTGTCTCCTGCTTGTGCTAGTTTCGATTTATTTGAAAGCTATGAGGATCGTGGTCAACAATTTAAACAAGCGGTTAAAAGTTTGTAAGCAAGTATTATTTAAAGGGGCTAAGGGCGGTTTAATCCTCTGCTATAAAAGGATTAGAATTGGTAACAAAGAATGAAAATGAAAAAACTAATAAGCAATTTAAAAGGGGATAAAGGGATTTGGTCATTTGTGGCCTTATTAGCCTTGTTGTCTTTTATGCCTGTTTTTAGTGCGAGTAGTAATTTGGCTTACATAGGAAAAGGAGATGGGAATACGCTTGGATATCTGGTAAAACACATTGTTCATATTGCAATAGGATTTACAATAATTTTTATGGTGCACAAAGTACCTTATCATTATTTCAAAGCTATTGCAAAGGGGTCCTTGTACTTTGTTTGGTTGCTTTTAGCGTTTACATTATTCAAAGGCACAGTAATTGCAGGTGCTAATGCTAGTAGATGGATTCAAATTCCTTTCATTGGTGTTACTTTTCAGCCCTCAACTCTTGCCTCCATGGTGTTGTTTATATTTGTAGCTCGTTTTTTATCAAAAAAAAGAACTGAGCTCTTAACATTTAAAGCCTCTGTGTGGGAGCTATGGTTGCCGGTTTTTATAACGTTAATATTTATTTTGCCTGCAAATTTTAGTACTACAGCCCTTATTTTTTCAATGGTGCTAATGCTTGTTTTTATAGGCAAATATCCATTGAAATACATGGGTATTGTTATTGGTTCTGGAGTTGTGATGTTAGCTTTTTTCATGATTATCGCAAAGACTTTTCCTGATGCATTTCCCAACCGTGTGGATACGTGGATTAGTAGAGTTGAAAATTTTACAAGTGATAAACCAGGAGAAGATGATTACCAAATAGAGAAAGCAAAAATTGCAATCGCATCAGGAAAACTGTATGGTTTAGGGCCAGGTAAGAGTGTGCAAAAAAACTTTTTACCGCAATCTTCCTCCGATTTTATATATGCAATTATTATTGAAGAGTATGGTCTTGTGGGCGGAGTTGCAGTAATTGTTTTGTACTTGTTGTTGCTATTTCGTTTTGTTGTTGCTTCTCACAAAGCAAATACTCTTTTTGGGAAATTATTGGTTGTAGGCTTAGGCTTTCCAATGGTTTTTCAGGCCATGGTAAATATGGCAGTTGCTGTGGAGTTATTGCCTGTTACAGGGCAAACACTACCGCTAATTAGTAGTGGAGGTAGTTCCATTTGGATGACTTGTTTTGCATTAGGAATCATTATTAGCGTGACCAAGAAAGAAGAAGAAATAGCAGAAGAAAAAAAGGAAGCTGCAAAAAGAGAAGAAGCGTTGCAAAAGCTCATTGATAGAGAGCTTAACGAGGAGTATGAAGTGGTGCAGGATTATTCAATAGAGGATAAAGCAGCAAATCCTATGAAAGCAGTTTTTAATAAATAGTGTTCTAAATTTTTTTATAAATAAAATGAAAAAGTACAAATTCATACTTAGCGGAGGAGGAACTGGTGGACATATTTATCCAGCGATTGCTATTGCCAATGAATTAAAATTGCGTTTTCCAGATGCTGAATTTTTATTTGTAGGTGCTCAGGACAAAATGGAAATGCAAAAAGTACCTCAAGCAGGTTATGTTATAAAAGGATTATGGATTGCAGGATTACAACGTAGATTAACTCTTGATAATATTTTGTTTCCTGTAAAACTATTGTCTAGCCTGTTGCGCTCTAGGTCAATTATAAAAGAATTTAAGCCAGATGTTGTCATTGGTACTGGTGGATTTGCAAGTGGGCCGTTATTGCAAGCTGCAGGAATAAGTGGTATTCATACCTTGATTCAAGAACAGAATTCTTTTCCAGGGATTACAAATAAATTATTGAGTAAAAAAGCAAGTAAAATTTGCGTAGCATACGAAAATTTGGAACGTTTCTTTCCTCAAAGCAAAATGATTATTACAGGAAATCCGGTGCGTCAAGATCTTTTGGATATTGATTCAAAAAGAAGTGAAGCTTTGTCATATTTTAATCTAGACGATAATAAAAAAACACTTCTCGTTTTAGGGGGGAGTTTGGGATCAAGACGAATTAATCAACTTATTGAGAAAGAGCTTGATTTCTTAATCGCATCAGGAGTGCAGGTATTTTGGCAATGTGGTAATTTTTATATGGCAGAGTACAAACATTTTTCTGAAAGAGAAAACGTTCAAGTAGTTTCGTTTATTGACAGGATGGATTTAATTTATGCTGCTGCTGATTTTGTGATTTCGCGTGCAGGTGCATCATCAGTATCTGAATTGTGCTTGGTAGCTAAACCCACAATTTTTATACCATCGCCTAATGTAGCCGAAGACCATCAAACCAAAAATGGTAAAGCAATTGTAGATAATGGCGGAGCTTTACTAATTAAAGAAAGTGAGTTGGATTTAAAGTTTGAGTCAGTTTTTAACAAACTTATTCATGACGAACAACTTCAAAAAAACTTGAGTAATAACATGAAAAAATTGGCTAAACCTAATGCGACTAAAGACATTGTAGATGCTATTGTATCATTGTTGAAATAAATAAAAGATAAAGTAGTTTAATACTATCAGAATACAATAAAAATGAATTTAAATAACATACATAACGTTTATTTTATAGGCATCGGAGGAATCGGGATGAGCAATCTTGCTCGTTATTTTAAAACATTAGGAAAGCAAGTTTCTGGATATGATAAAACCCCTTCAAGTCTTACAAGTGAATTAATAGCGTCTGGAATTTCAATTCATTTTGAAGATGATGTTCAATTGATTCCAAAAGATTTCTTGATCAGTAATACACTTGTAGTGGTAACTCCGGCTGTTCCAAAAACGCATTCTGAATGGAGTTTTTTCTTAGAAGAAGGATATGAAATAAAAAAGCGAGCGGAGGTTTTAGGTTTGATTACCGAAAATACGTTTTGTTTTGCAGTAGCAGGAACACATGGCAAGACAACTACATCTGGGATTTTAGGACATATTTTAAATGAAAGTGGTGCTGATGTGACTGCTTTCATAGGTGGTATTGTTGAGAATTATAATTCAAATTTAATAGGCAACGGTAAAACAATTACCGTGGTAGAAGCAGATGAATTTGATCGTTCTTTTTTACATTTGCACCCCAATATTGCATGCATCACCTCTATGGATGCTGATCATCTAGATATTTATGGGACAAGTGCAGCAATTGAAGAGTCGTTTGTAGAGTTTGCCTCTAAAATAGAAGATAAGAGTAATCTTTTCATAACAAAGGATTTACCATTAGAGGGAATTACCTGCGCCGTAAATGAAGATGCTGTTTATAAAGCATTTAATGTTCGTGTAGGAAATGGAAGTTATGTTTTTGATGTTCAAACACCATCTGGTGTGATGCAGGATTTGCATTTTGGACTTCCAGGAAAGCATAATCTTATGAATGCCTTGATGGCAATTGGTATGGCAAATTTATATGGAACTCCTCAAGATGCTATTGCAAAAGCTATTGCGTCATTCAAGGGTATAAAAAGAAGATTTTCATATCAAATAAAAACGGATCATAAAGTCTATATTGATGATTATGCACACCATCCTACTGAGATTAACGCAGTGCATCAAGCAGTAAGAGAGTTGTATCCTAACCAAAAAGTGTTGGCAATTTTTCAGCCACACTTATTTAGTAGAACTCATGATTTTGGGGATGATTTTGCCAAAAGTTTATCGGCTTTTGATGAGATTTTGCTTTTGGATATTTATCCTGCAAGAGAATTGCCTATGCCGGGAATAACATCAGAGTGGTTGTTGCAAAAAATGACTAATGAGCATAAAGAATTAGTAGAAAAGAAAGATTTAGTTCAAAAGATTGTAAACAGTGATGCAACAATTATTGTTACAATAGGTGCGGGAGATTTAGGAGAATGGGTTCCAACAATTAAAAAAGCATTAAATGAAACTCTTTAATTGGACAAATGTACGATTAGTGCTCATGTTTGTACTGGTGATTTTTTTATTTTCATTCACATCAAAACGAAATGAAAATAGAAAACTGAAGCAATCTACAGTAACATTTGTGGGAGTTAATTCGCCATTTGTTAAACAAGAAATAGTTAATAAATTGTTGATAGAAAATAGTGACAACGTAAGAAGTATTCAAAAAGTTAATTTAGATTTGAATAAACTAGAAACCACTATTGATTCACATGCTATGATTAAAAAATCAGAAGTATATGTGACCATTGATGGCGTGTTGAAAGCAGTGGTAGAACAAAAGACTCCAATTGCTAGGGTGTTTGATAATGGTAAGTCTTTTTATATTGATTATCAAGGCGATAAAATGCCTTTATCAGATAACTTTACAGCCAGAGTACCGCTTGTTTCAGGAGCGAGAAATAAAAAAAATAGCGAAGAATTAACAAAATTATTTCGAGTTATTTACGATGATGAATTTTTGAAAAAAAACATCATTGGGATACAAATAATGCCAAACGGTAGCCTAATTATGCACAATAGAAATTTTGATTATCAAATAGATTTTGGTAGTCTGAATTTTTCGGTGTTAAAATTTAGGAATTATAAAGCTTTTTTTCAAAAGGCTGTTTTGGATGGTTCTTTGTATAAATATAAAAAAATTGACCTCCGATTTACGGATCAAGTAGTTTGCACTAAATAATTGATAATGGAAAAAGAGAAGATTGCAGTAGGACTAGATATTGGGACAACTAAGATAGTTGCCATGATAGGCAAAAAAAATGAGTATGGTAAACTGGAAATTTTAGGTTTAGGTAAATCTAAAAGTCTTGGTGTGGCTAGAGGTGTGGTTAATAATATTACACAAACTATACAGTCTATACAACAAGCAATCCAAGATGCCGAAAATAATTCAGGTTTTAAAATTAAAGATGTAGTAGTAGGTATTGCTGGTCAGCACATACGTAGTATTCAACATACAGATTATATTAGCAGACACAATCCAGAAGAAGTAATAGGCGAAAGTGATATACAACTTCTTATTGATCAAGTGAATAAATTAGCCATGTTACCTGGAGAAGAAATTATCCATGTCTTGCCTCAAGAATTTAAAATTGATGGCCAATCAGAGATTAAGGAACCAATTGGAATGTATGGCGGAAGACTTGAAGCAAGTTTTCACGTGGTTGTAGGGCAAGCAGCTTCTATAAGAAATGTTGGGCGTTGCATTCAAAGTTCGGGTATTGAGCTTTCTGGGCTTACACTCGAGCCATTAGCTTCTGCTGATGCGGTGTTAAGTCAAGAAGAAAAAGAGGCAGGAGTTGCCTTAATTGATATTGGGGGTGGGACAACTGATTTAGCCATTTTTAAAGATGGAATCATTCGTCATACTGCTGTTATTCCTTTTGGAGGGAATGTTATTACTGATGATATTAAGGAAGGATGTTCTATTATTGAAAAGCAAGCCGAGCTTTTAAAAGTGAAGTTTGGATCTGCTTGGCCTGGAGAAAACCGTGACAATGAAATTGTTTCTATACCAGGATTAAGAGGAAGAGAGCCAAAAGAAATTTCATTAAAAAATCTTTCTAAAATTATTAACGCACGTGTAGTTGAAATAATTGAACAAGTTTTTACCGAAGTGAAAGCTTATGGTCATGAAGATCCAAGAAAGAAATTAATTGCAGGTATTGTATTAACTGGAGGTGGAGCTCAGTTGAAACATATAAAACAACTAGTAGAATATATTACAGGAATGGATACCAGAATAGGATATCCAAATGAGCACCTAGCAGGGAATTCAGATGAGGAAATATCAAGTCCTTTATATGCAACAGCTGTGGGGTTAGTAATGAAAAGTATAGAAAACAAAACTCAAAGTGCAGTACGATTGGATCTTGTTGCTCCAGTAAAAGAGCAACCAGTTTATAGAGCGCCCGTGGCTGTGGCACCAACTCCTGTAAATGAAGTGTCTGAAATCGCAATAGAGGAAGAATACAATATTAAAGAGAAACAACCGGATTCTACCGCAACTAGAATTCAAAAAAACTTCTTTGATCGTTATGTGGATAGGATCAAAGAATTTCTTGATAATGCAGAATAAAACTCAAAAAAGAAGCTAAGAATTAATAATAATTTCAAAAAACCCAAAATTATGCCAAGCAACACAGAATTTGGAAGTATTTCATTTGATTTACCTAAAAACCAATCAAATGTAATAAAAGTTATAGGGGTCGGTGGAGGCGGAAGTAACGCTATCAACCACATGTTTAAGCAAGGAATAAAAGGTGTGGACTTCATAGTGTGTAATACAGATTCTCAAGCTTTACACAGCAGTTCAGTGCCAAATAAAATACAGTTGGGTGTTCATCTTACCGAGGGATTAGGCGCAGGTGCTAATCCTGATGTAGGTCAACAATCAGCTATAGAGAGTATCTCCGAAATTGAAAAAATGTTGGATCAAAATACCAAGATGGTTTTTATTACCGCTGGTATGGGTGGTGGTACAGGTACCGGTGCAGCTCCAGTAATTGCTCAACTAGCTAAAGAAAGAGATATTTTAACAGTAGGTATTGTTACACTACCGTTCCTTTTTGAAGGTAAAGTGCGTCAAGAGCAAGCTTTAATTGGAATTGAAAAATTACGTAAACAAGTAGATTCCTTAATTGTTATTAACAATAACAAACTAAGAGAAGTTTATGGAAACCTTGGTTTTAAAGCAGGATTTTCAAAAGCGGATGAAGTCTTGGCAACTGCTTCACGCGGAATTGCCGAAGTAATTACGCATCACTATACTCAAAATATCGATTTAAGAGATGCTAAAACGGTTTTGTATAATAGTGGAACCGCAATTATGGGTTCATCAGTTTCATCAGGTGAGAACAGAGCAAAAGAGGCTATAATTGCAGCTCTAGATTCACCATTATTAAATGATAACAAAATTAGTGGTGCCAAAAACGTATTGTTGCTTATCGTTTCTGGTACTAATGAAATTACTATCGATGAAATTGGGGAAATCAATGACCACATTCAAAACGAAGCTGGACATAATGCCAATATCATCATGGGTGTAGGTGAGGATGAGTCTCTTGGAGATGCTATTGCAGTAACTATTATTGCAACAGGATTTGACATAGAACAACAAAATGAGATTGTAAACACTGAGCCAAAAAAAATAATTCATACTCTAGGGGATGAGCAAAAAAACGTGTACAATTTAATAAACAATTCTGTAACTGCTTTTGACTTAAGTATGGAGACTCCAAAAGCGTCTTCTGCCAATGATAGAATTGTATTTGATTTAATGGAGGACGAAGTAGTTGTCAAAACTCCAGTTGTGAACACACCAACGATTAATAATGAGGACTTAGTTGAAATGTCTGATTTTATAAACAATTTAGACGTAACATTCGAAATTGTTTCACCTATTACTGATATCGATTTTATAGTTTCTACTCCGGCAGTAGAGCCACAATTGGTACAAGCAAAAACAACAGAAAAACAAGAGCAAACATCATTTTCATTTGATTTGCCTCTTTTTAAATCAGAAGTCTCAGAACAAAAACAAGACAATAACGTAATTTTTGAATTGACAAATGAGACTAAAGAAATTAAAGTAAATGAAGCAGTTCAATTTGTACCAGTAACAGAGCTTTCAGATAATGGAATTATCAAATATTCACTAGAGGAGTACATGGATGAAGAACCAGAGTTTATGCCAAAAGCTGCGGTAAAAGCAACTGAAGTAGTAACACCAGCAGAATTGAATATTACTTTGAAACAAGTGGATACGACAACAGCTGAGCATTTAAATTTTGAAAGCATTGCTCCTACAGAAATGACGATTGAAGAATCATTACGAATGAGAGCTGATGAGCGTAGAAAGAAATTAAAAGATTTCAATTATAAGTTCCATAATAATGTTTCTAAAATTGATGAATATGAGAAAGAACCTGCTTACAAACGATTGGGTATAAACATCTCAAGTAATCAAATGAATACTGCAAACTCAAGGATATCTGTTGGTACAGATAGTAACAATGATTTGCAATTGCGTTCAAATAATTCGTATTTACACGATAACGTAGATTAAGGTACTAATTAATTCTAGGAAACCCGAAAATTAATATGATTTTCGGGTTTCTTTTTTTACTACAATCCACCAGATAGCAGTTGCTATTCCCGTTAAAATACTGTAATTTTGTTGGGCCTCAATCCAGCTGTTGCTGCAAGCTTTTTGTGCAAAACGCTTTTTTCTACGGTCTTAAAAGAGCTTCTTTCAGTCGCTTTTTAACTCCTAGAAAAAAATTGCTTTTTGCCCTAAAAAGGCTTTTCACGACCATCTGGGGCAGTAAGCAACAGTGCGCCGTAACTGCTGTTTCATTATAATTGAAAAAACAAAGACATAAGATATGAGTTTATCAACATTAATCATGGACGAAATGAAAACCGCCATGAGAGCTAAAGATACCGTTGCGCTTGAAGCATTAAGAGCAATAAAATCAGAAATATTACTAGCACAAACGGCAACAGGATCTAAAGAAGAAATTTCAGAAGACGATGAAGTTAAGTTGTTACAAAAACTTGTAAAAACGCGTAAAGAAAGTGCCCGAATATTCACAGAGCAAAACCGTTTAGATCTTGCTGAGCCAGAATTAGCGCAAATAGCAGTTATTGAGAAATTTTTACCAGCTCAATTGTGTGAGGCAGAAGTAGAAACCGTTATTGCAGCAATTATTGCCGAAACCGGGGCAACAGGTATTGCATCTATGGGGAAAGTTATGGGATTAGCAGCAGCAAAACTTGGCGGAACTGCTGAGGGTAAAACGATTTCTACAATAGTTAAAAAATTATTGACCTAAATTTTAAGATTCAAGATTAACAATTATAAATCAGAAATCTAGAATCGTTAATCACAAATCTCTAATCAAATGGCTGTGTAGTTCAACTGGATAGAATATCAGATTTCGACTCTGAGGGTTGCAGGTTCGAACCCTGTCGCGGCCACTTTTTAACTTTTAAATGCCTCAAAAAATCACAAGTTATCTTGAGTTTTTTGAGGCATTTTTTTTATGAATTACTTTAATATGGATGTCCAAGTAGTTTTGACAGTTTTTATTACTCTCTTTTTTCTTTTATTTATATTGTTTAAAGTCGTTGAGCCATCTTATATGATGTTCTTTAATAAGCCATTGTTCATACATTGGTATCCTTTCTCTAAAAGACTGAAGCCTCATAAGCGAAAAATTTTATCAGATGATTTTCCTTTTTACAGTACTTTATCCCCTAAACGAAAAGAGTATTTTGAACATAGAATACTTATGTTCACAAAACAATATCAATTTATAGGTAAAGATCTTGTAGTTACAGAGCAAATGCGATTGCTAATAGCAGCTACTTATGTCATGCTTACCTTTGGGATGCGTAATTATCTTGTTCCGTTGTTCAAGCGAATTGTAATTTATCCTACGGCATACTTCTCAACCGAAAATGAAGTTTTTCACAAAGGCGAGTTTAATCCTATGATGAAAGCAGTAGTTTTTTCATGGGAAGATTTTATGCTAGGTCATTTAAGTTCAACTGATAATTTGAATTTAGGATTACATGAATTTACGCATGTACTGCATTTTCATTGTATGAAAAATAATGATCCCAGTTCTATCATCTTTTTTGATGCCTTTAATGAAGTAGTCAAGTATTTTTCTGATTCGGTTTTAAACTCTTCATTAAGCGATACTCAGTATTTTAGATCCTATGCGTATGAAAATCAATTTGAATTTTTAGCAGTAGTTTTAGAACATTTCTTTGAAACGCCAGCTCAATTTAAAACCGTGCATCCAGATTTGTATGATCATGTTGTCACCATGATTAATTACAAAGAAAATCAATAAAAATGGCGCACTAGGCGCCATTTTGTATTAAAAAGTAGTAAGTTTTTTTAGATCTTGAATTGTCTGTACAGGGTCTGTTGCTTTAAAAACAAAACTTCCTGCAACAAGAACATCGGCTCCTGCTTCAACAAGTTCTTTTGCATTAGAACTAGTTACACCACCGTCAACTTCAATTAGGGTGTTGGCTCCTTTTCTTGTAATTAAAGCTTTTAGTTTTTCAACTTTAGAGTAAGTGTTTTCAATGAAAGATTGTCCGCCAAAACCAGGATTTACACTCATGATACAAACCAAATCAATGTCATTAATCACATCTTCTAGCAGGTCAATTGAAGTATGTGGATTGATGGCTACTCCCGCTTTCATTCCTTCTGCTTTTATGGCTTGTAGCGTTCTGTGCAAGTGCGTGCACGCTTCGTAATGTACGCTAAGAATATTCGCTCCAAGTCCAGCAAATGTTTTGATGTAGCGATCTGGATCTACAATCATTAAATGTACATCAATTGTTTTTGTAGCGTGTTTAGCAATGGCTTCAAGTACTGGCATTCCGTATGAAATGTTAGGTACAAAAACCCCGTCCATGATGTCTATATGAAACCAATCGGCTTCACTGTTGTTAATCATTTCAATGTCGCGCTGTAGGTTTCCAAAGTCAGCTGCTAATACTGATGGAGCAATAAGTGTATTTTTCATTGTGTAGTTGTTTAATCTGAATTTGTTTCAGATTCTTTAGTTGTTGTTTGTGCAAAAATAGTTTTTTTAGACCAATTGCAGTAATTTTTCATTAAGAAGAAACAACGACTTTTAGTAACGAAGGTAGCGTAAGGGATAGTAGCGGCATCCTTTTGTGCAGCGTTAGCGAAACAAAAGATATTGCGAATAGCCCGACCCGAAGTTTTTACGGAGGGTTACGCCGTGGGAGTTATCAGTATTCAGTTAGAAGTGAACAGTAATCAGTAATTAGTGGACAGTTTTTAGTAAGCAGTAAACAGTGAGAAGTAATCAGAGAATATCGATTTGAGGTATTATTGAAAAAAAATAAAACCTCGGACACCCGATCCGCAGCGGCGGAGAACAGACTGAGGTTTTATTGAAAAAAATAAAACCTCGGTAATCAGCCGAGGTTTCAATCATCAATCAAAAAACGAACAGTTAATCAGACTGTTGTTTGCTTTAAAAAAGTTTCAAGTTTAAGGTTTCAAGATGTTTTGAGCAACCTGATACTTTAAACTTGAAACAAATATAGTTATCCTAAATAGGTTTTTAAAATTTTACTTCTAGAAGTATGTTTTAATCTACGGATTGCTTTTTCCTTGATTTGACGTACACGCTCACGAGTTAGGTCGAAAGTTTCTCCAATTTCTTCTAAAGTCATTGGATGTTGGTCACCAAGACCAAAATACAAACGAACTACATCAGCCTCACGTGGTGTTAGAGTTTCAAGAGAACGCTCAATTTCGGTACGCAATGACTCGTGAATTAACTCTCTATCTGGGTTTGGAGACTCTCCAGAACGCAATACATCGTAAAGGTTAGAATCTTCACCTTCTACAAGTGGAGCATCCATGGATAAGTGACGGCCAGAGTTTTTCATAGACTCTTTTACATCATTTACGGTCATGTCAAGTTCTTTTGCAATTTCCTCAGCAGATGGCGGACGCTCGTTAGATTGCTCTAATAAAGCGTACATCTTGTTGATTTTGTTGATAGAACCAATTTTATTTAATGGCAAACGCACAATACGAGACTGCTCAGCCAAAGCTTGCAAAATCGATTGACGAATCCACCATACGGCATACGAAATGAATTTGAAACCACGAGTTTCATCAAAACGTTGTGCTGCTTTTATAAGTCCAAGGTTTCCTTCGTTAATTAAATCGGGAAGAGTTAAACCCTGGTTTTGATATTGTTTTGCCACCGATACTACGAAACGTAAGTTGGCTTTTGTTAATTTCTCTAAGGCGCGCTGGTCACCAGCTTTAATCTTTTGTGCTAACTCTACCTCTTCATCAGCCGTGATAAGATCAACTTTTCCAATTTCTTGTAAATATTTGTCTAATGATGCAGTTTCACGATTCGTTACCTGCTTGGTAATTTTAAGTTGTCTCATGGTGTTGTCTCCTCAATTTTAAAGTGTACAAATAGTTATACGTAAGGAGTTGCAAAAAAGTTACATTTATTTTTAAATTTTATTTTAAAAAAATTTTTTGGGCATTTTCGCCGCGGCGAATCGGGCTATTCGTTACAATCTTTTTATTCGCCGCGGCGTATAAAAAGGATTTTCACTGCTATCCCTAATGCGGAGTCGTTTTTAGAACGTTATGTGTTTTTAGGAAAACAAAAATCCCGTTCGCATTGGCGAACGGGATTTTCTATAAATAAACCTTTAGTAAACTAAGATCTGATTACTCTTTTTTCTCCTCGCGTGGAGGTCTAGCGATAAGTGCTTTACGAGACACTTTTTCTTTTCTAGTTTTTGGATCAAGTCCTAGGTATTTCACTTGAAACACATCGCCCATGTTTACAACATCAGTAACGTTTTCAGTTCTTTCCCAAGCTAGTTCGGATACATGTAATAATACTTCGTTTCCTGGAGCTGCTGTATATTCTACAACCGCACCAAAATCAAGCATTTTAATTACTTTCACTTCGTAAGCTTCACCCATTTGTGGTTTGAAGGTAATAGATTGAATTTTAGCCAATACTGCTTCAATTCCAGCAGGATCAGTTCCTAAAATTTCAATTACACCTTGCTCGTCTACCTCGTTGATTACGATAGTTGTTCCTGTAGCTTTTTGTAATTCTTGAATCACTTTTCCACCAGGTCCAATCAATGCACCAATAAAGTTACCAGGAATAGTTCTGGTGATGATTTTTGGAGCGTATGGTTTCACATCTTCTTTTGGAGCAGCAAGAGTTTCAATTAATTTTCCAAGAATATGCAAACGACCGTCACGAGCTTGAGCTAGTGCAGCTTCCATAATCTCGTATTTCAAACCGTCAATTTTGATGTCCATTTGGCAAGCGGTAATTCCTTCAGAAGTTCCAGTTACTTTAAAGTCCATGTCTCCTAAATGATCTTCATCACCAAGAATATCAGACAATACAGCAAAACGTTCTCCGTCAGTAATTAATCCCATTGCAATTCCAGAAACTGGACGAATCATTTGGATACCAGCATCCATTAATGATAATGTACCAGCACAAACGGTAGCCATAGAAGAAGAACCATTCGATTCTAATACTTCAGAAACTACACGAATTGTATAAGGACAATCAGCAGGAATCATGTTTTTCAAGGCGCGTTGTGCCAAGTTTCCGTGACCTACTTCTCTTCTTGAAGTTCCTCTTAAAGGACGAGCTTCACCAGTTGAGAAAGGAGGGAAGTTGTAATGCAAGTAGAATTTTTCTTCACCTTGTTCAGATGGAGAGTCAATTTGGTTAGCTTCTCTAGAAGTTCCTAAAGTAGCTGTAGCCAAAGCTTGTGTTTCTCCACGTGTAAACAATGCAGATCCGTGTACTGATGGTAAATAATCAACCTCACACCAGATTGGTCTGATTTCAGTTGTTTTTCTTCCGTCAAGACGAGTTCCTAAATCTAGGGTTACGTTACGAACTGCTTCTTTATTGGTTTTGTAGAAATATTTGGAAACTAAATCTCCATTTTCAGCCAATTCTTCTTCAGTAAATAAAGCTTTCACTTCTTCTTTTACTTCTGCAAATGCAGCAGTACGTTCTTGTTTAGAAGAACCTTTGCTTGCAATAGCATATATTTTATCGTAAGACGCCGCTTTTACTTTAGCGTAAATAGCTTCGTCTGATTTTTCAGTTTCGTAAGTACGCACTTCTTTTTTTCCAAAAGCGGCAGCTAATCTTTCTTGTGCAGCAATTTGTACTTTAATGTGTTCGTGAGCAAATTTAATTGCTTCTAACATTTCTGCTTCTGAAATCTCTTTCATTTCACCTTCTACCATGGCGATAGAATCGGTTGAAGCTCCAATCATCATGTCAATGTCTGACAATGCTAATTGAGCACGAGAAGGGTTGATGATGAATTTACCATCAATACGACCAACTCTAGCTTCAGAAATTAAAGTTTCAAATGGAATGTCAGACAATGCAAGCGCTGCCGAAGCTGCTAATCCTGCTAACGCATCTGGCATTACATCTTCGTCATGAGACATCAATTGAATCATAACTTGAACTTCAGCATGGTAATCATCTGGGAAAAGCGGACGCAATACACGGTCTACCAATCTCATAGTTAATACTTCGTTGTCACTAGGGCGTGCTTCTCTTTTGAAGAAACCTCCAGGGAAACGACCTGCTGCAGCAAATTTTTCACGATAATCTACCGTTAATGGTAAAAAATCAATACCAGGACTTGCTTTTCTTGCGGAAACAACTGTACCTAAAATAACAGTTTTTCCAATTCTTACTACTACAGATCCATCAGCTTGTTTTGCTAAACGACCTGTCTCGATTGTGATGCTTCTGCCATCACCTAAATCGATACTTTCTACAAATAATTGTGGAATCATAAATTTAATTTTTTAGTTAAACATGGGTTCTAGTTGTGTTGTAGTTGTTGTTTTGCGTAGTTAATGCCTAAAACCCAATGAAAAACCAAACTTTTTTTAATAATCAATCCTAATGGATTGATTTTGTGATTTTGTCTTAGCTCTAATCCCTTTTGTGTCAGGACTTCTGTAGTGATTTAAGACAATAATATATAAAATAAAAAAAGAGGCACTTTCGCACCTCTTTTCTATTGATTATTTTCTGATATTCAATACTTTGATAATTTCACGGTATCTGTTGATTTCTTTCTTTTTCAAGTAATCTAACAACGATCTTCTTTTACCTACTAGTAATACTAATGAGCGCTCTGTGTTATAATCATGACGATTTTTTTTCAAGTGCTCCGTTAAGTGGCTAATTCTGAAAGTGAATAAAGCAATCTGCGCTTCAGCTTTTCCAGTATTCGTTTTTTCTCCGTGTTGTGCGAAGATTTCTTCTTTAATCTCTTTAGTTAAATACATTCCAATATTATTTAATGATTCTTATGTATGTCTGCCATCTATTGGTAGACGGGTGCAAAGATAGATTTTATTTTTAAAAACTAAAATTAAACTTTCAAAATTTTTTAAAAACTTCAATATCAATTATTTAGCTTTATTGCGATTGCACTGTGATAGGTAATGAATATAAAATTCGAACTGGAATCCCTCTTATTTTTCCGGGAATCCAATTTTTAGCTTCATTTATTAAACGTAATGCTTCAGTACCTGTTTCAAATCCTATATCGCGCAACACTTTAGGTTCTACTAACTTTCCATCAGTATTCACAACAAAAGACAAGTAGATTTTACCACTTAATCCAGCAATTTTTGGTGTTCTGAAGTTTCTACCTATATATTGGTAGAAATAATTTATTCCTTTTTTAGGAATTGCTTTTTGCATTATTTCGGTATAGCTAAATTGTATGTTGTCTTCATTGGTACTAGTTCCTAGAATTAATTTGCCATTATTATATTCTTCTTTAAAAGTTATTTTTGGATGTAATGAATTCCCTGTCCAAAATCCATCTTTCAAACCGTTTTTGTATGCTCCTTTCTCAAAAATTAAATCTTTATTTTCACGTCCTTCACTAAAATTTTCAAGTAATGCTTCGAAGTTTCCATTGCCATCAATGATTTGTTGCACATTATTTTGATCCCAATACTGATTTAATTTTTCAGTGCTCTCTTTTTTTATTTCGTCAAAACTATATTCTTTTTCAAACTGTATTACGCCATTTTCGTGCCATTGATACTGTTTTCCGATTAAGTGTGAATCAACATAATTTGAAATTTGTTTTTTATTACCATTTTCATAGTATGAAATACGAGTGCCATCAAATCTTAATATATCTCTGTCCTTTGTCTTTCCCTTTACCGCTATTTTCCCAGATTTATAATAGTCTGAAAAATCATATATTTTTTGATTTAAATAGTAATCTTTTACTACTCTAACATATTTATAATTCATTTCAGTACTTATAGCTCCTAAAGAGTCTATATAAAAAGCTCCATCCCTATTTTCTTGAGCTATCGATCGAGAAATAGTTAAAATAAGTATAAGGCTAAAAAAATTAAATTTCATATTGAGGAAATTGGATTGCTGTAATCGGTTAAAACTCTAATACAATTTTGATATTTGTTCACAAACAAACTCTAAAAAACGCTCATCTTCTTCAGTAAAGGGATCTATAACATGGCTGTCAATATCAATTTGACCTATATTTTGTCCGTTTACAAAAAGAGGTACAACGATTTCAGATTTTACAGTAAAACTACAAGCAATATAATTGTCTTGAGCGCTTACATCGGGCACCACAAAATTAGCATTGGATTCAGCCACTTGTCCGCAAATTCCTTTTCCAAACGGGATAACGGTATGATCTGTTTCTGCACCTACATAAGGGCCTAAATGTAAAGTTTTGGCTTCATGATTAGCAAAATAAAATCCTACCCAATTATAATATGAAATAGAGCTGCTTAATAATTGGCAAATTTCTAATAATTTTTCATCCCTTGTTTGTTCAGGACGTGCTATGATTTCGGATACTTTTGGTTTTAAATCTTGAAATGTCATTTTTCTTAAATTTTAGTTAGTACAAAAGTATTTAAAGAGATTTCTTTATTTTACATAAATTTGTTAAAAATTTTATTTTGAAAAAATATTTAGAACGCTACAAACCCTTTTTACAATTCTTAGGTTTGTTTTTTATAAGTTATTTGATTTTTACATTGTGTTATCAATATTATCTTGGAACTTATGAAAATAATGAAGTTGATAGTTTTACTAGACTTGTAAGTATAAATACGGCCCAAATACTTCAAGTATTCACAGATGGATCTTATGTGATGAAAGATGCCTCTCAAGATTATATCAAATTGATTTATTGTGGAAAATACGTAGCTAAAATTGTGGAGGGATGCAATGCTATGAGTGTTATTATTTTATTTGCCTCGTTTATAATTGCTTTTTCAGGAAGATTTAAACCAACGTTTTTATATATTGTCTTGGGTAGTTTATTTATTTACATGCTTAATGTATTGCGAATAGCCTTGTTAATTTCGTTGATTTTTTATTATCCTGAACAAGAACCTTTATTGCATGGGGTAATTTTTCCGCTTTATATTTATGGTGTTGTTTTTATTTTATGGATTTATTGGGTTCAAAAACATTCAAAGTATGCGTCAAAAAAAACAAAATAAAATATTTAGAATCTTAGTCATTGTAATATTGCTTTTTCTAATAATTCTAGTTAGAGCCTACGAAAATCAATTGTTTAATGATCCTTTATTGGAGTTTTTTAAAAAAGATTTTTCTAGTTTGAGTCTACCCGATGTTTCAAATTATGCTTACTTTATGGTATTGTTTTTTCGATATGCTATAAATACTGTTTTGTCATTAGGTATTATTTATTTTGTGTTTAATGAAATTGAATTGGTAAAATTATCTCTGGTTTTGTATTTGTTGTTTTTTGCGGTTTTGATCATTGGTTTTTTTATTGTTGCCAATATTTCATACGAGAACCAAAAATGGCATTTGTTTTACATTCGAAGATTTATCATACAGCCCATTTTTTTATTGCTTTTTGTTGCGGGTTTTTACTATCAAAAAAGAAGGTAGTATTCGTTTTATTGCTTTTTAATCGTTAATAAAACTTTAAAATAAGGTATTGTATTGCTCCAGAAACTTATAATGCTTACTTTCACACACTATAATTTTAGGTTTAAAATATTTTTAGAATGAACGAATTTGATTGGAAAAATTTAATTGACCCGCTTTTTTACATCCATTTTGACATAAACGGAATCAAGTTGGGAATTTATATAGTTTTATTTATTGTTTTTGCCGAAACTGGTCTTTTTGCAGGTTTCTTTCTGCCAGGTGATAGTTTGTTGTTTTTGGCTGGAATTTACAGTCGAGATTTAATTGAAAATATTTTTATAATTGATAATGATTTTTTGAATGTAGTTTTGTTATCTACTTTGGTAGCATTGTCAGGAATTTTAGGTAACGTGGTGGGATATTGGTTTGGTTCAAAAAGTGGATATTATTTGTATAACAAAGAAGATAGCTTTTGGTTCAAACGCAAATACTTGGTTCAGTCTAAAGATTTTTTCGAAAAATATGGTGGTAAGGCAATTATTTTTGCTCGTTTTTTACCAATTTTTAGAACATTTGCGCCTATAGTGGCAGGAATCGTATCTATGGATAAGAACAAGTTTATGTTTTATAACATCGTGAGTTCTTTTATATGGTCATTCACTTTAATTTTCGCAGGACATTATTTGTATGGTTTTCTGTTAGAGAATTATCAAATTGATTTAAAAGAGCATATAGAGTTGATTGTATTAGCACTAGTAGGTATAACAGTTGTACCGGTTATTTATAAGTTTAGTAAAAAATCAAAGGTTCAAGAAGAGTAATTTAATTGGGACTTTAGCAACAATTGATTTAAATAAAAAAAGGATGTAGTGT